>DASYBH010000123.1:0-2978 GCA_036500885.1 Candidatus Dormiibacterota bacterium | reverse complement strand
ATCACCTTCTCCGCGTTGCCGCTGGTGCAGCAGTAGTCCGACTCCGCTTTGACCTCCGCGGTGCAGTTGACGTAGCTGACCACCACGGCGCCGGGGTACTGCGCCTTCCACTCGCGCAGCTGCTCCGCGGTGATGGTGTCGGCGAGCGAGCAGCCGGCCTCCAGGTCCGGCAGCAGCACGCGCCTGCCGGGGTTGAGGATGGCCGCCGTCTCGGCCATGAAGTGGACTCCGCAGAACACGATCACGCCGGCGTCCGTGCGGGCCGCGGCCCGCGAGAGACCGAGGGAGTCGCCGACCACGTCGGCCACGTCCTGGACCTCGGGGACCTGGTAGTTGTGGGCCAGGATGACGGCGTTGCGCTCGCGCGCCAGACGCCTGACCTCGTCCTGCATCGCCCTGATGTCGTCGGTCGCCCTGATGTCGTCGATCAGCGTCGCCATGTGCACGTCACCTCCATCGAGACGTCGAGTGCGGGCGCGGAGTGGGTGAGCGCGCCGATCGAGATGCGGTCCACGCCCGTGGCGGCGTACCCCTCGATCGTGGCCAGCGTCACTCCGCCGGAGACCTCCAGCACCGCCCGGCGGTCGGTCCGGCGCACGGCCTCCCCCACCTCGGCGGGGGTCATGTTGTCGAGCAGCACGCACTCCGCCCGCTCCTCGAGCGCCACGTCCAGCTCGTCCAGCGACTCGACCTCCACCTGGACCGGGAGGCCCGAGCAGCGGGCGAGCCGGATGGCCTCGGCGGTGCCGCCGGCCGCCGCGACGTGGTTGTCCTTGACCAGCACGGCGTCGGCGAGGTCGAACCGGTGGTTGACGCCGCCGCCCGCCCTGACGGCGTGTCGCTGCAGCGGCCGCAACCCGGGCGCGGTCTTGCGCGTGTCGAGCACCACGGTCCGCTCACCCGCGGCATCCACGAAGCGGCGGGTCAGCGTGGCCACGCCCGACAGCTGCTGCAGGAAGTTGAGCGCGGTGCGCTCGGCGCTCAGCAGGCTGGCCAGCGGTCCGCGCACCCGGGCCATGACCGTCCCCGGCGTCACGCGGTCGCCGTCGGCCGCGAGCGCCTCGAACTCGGCCTCGGCGTCCACCTCCCGGAACACCGCCTCGCTCACGGCCAGCCCGGCGGCCACGCCGGCGGCGCCGGCACGCAGCTCGGCCTCGGCCCACAGGTCCGGCGCCACCACCGCGGTCGTTGTCACGTCGCGGTCGGCGGCGTCCTCTTCCAGGGCCTCGCGGACCTTGCCCACCAGGTACGCACGGTTCAGGCCCGTGAGCAGCTCTCTCGACATCAGCTTCCTCCCACCGCTTCGGGGACGTCGTGCCACGGCAGCTCCCGCTCCCACGTGCCCAGCACCGGGCCCGTGAAGCGGTAGAGGTCGCCCGGCCGCCCCACGCGGCCTCCGGCGGCCCGGCGGCCGACCGGTACGAGCACTCCCGATGCGAACAGCGGGCTGAACGCCTTCTTGAAGTTCCCGGTGTTCAGCCGTAGGAGCGCCGGGTCCAGGATGGCGGCGTACACCGCCCGGAGCTCAGGTAGGGTCACGGTCTCCGGCAGCAGCTGGAACGCCAGCCAGGAGTAGCGGAGCTTGGACTGCGCCCGGTTCATGGCCACGCGCAGCATGTCCGCGTGGTCGAAGGCCAGCGACTCGGCCGGCAGCCCCCGCACGGGCACCCACTCGGCGCTCATGATGCCGCCGCCGGGCGCCAGGCTGAGCTCGTCGCTGCACTCGAGCGCGAGGTGGGCGACCGAGACCACGCGCCCACGCGAGTCGCGGTCGGGCGCCCCGAACGTGCCCAGCTGCTCCAGGTACCAGCCCGCGGCGTCGAGCCCGGCCTTGGTCTGGAGGGCCCGCCGCGCGGCCCGGTCGAACGTCTCCGCCGCCCGCACGAGGACGCCGGGGAACGACCACTTGCCGGCGAAGGCGGTGTCCTCGCGCTTGACCAGCAGGACCTGCCAGGCCCGCTCGATCGGCTCCTCGAGACGCACGGTGAAGAGGACGACGTCGACGGCCACCACGGCATTGGGCTCCAGGACCAGGCTCTGCGTACGCCGCGATCTGACCGTCATCGGTGCGTTCGACTATAGCAGATTCGAATCCAGAGGAAGCGAATGAGGCGAACTGAGGCCGCGCGGGTGCGAAAGGGTTGAACACGCCGACGTGCCCGCCGTGCGACCGGCACGGCGCACGGCTCAGCCGCGGGCGCCGCCCGGACCGGCCGCGGGGTGGGCGTGCTCGTCGCGCGGCGACCACCACGGATCGGGCGCACCCGACCAGGCCTCGTCGCGGTGCGTGGCCACCACCACGGTCTTGATGTTGCCGCGCACGTTGAAATCCGCGATCACCTCGCAATAGCGCGGCTCCAGCAGGCCGACCAGGTCGCTCAGCACGCGGTTGGCCACGTCCTCGTGGAAGACGCCCTGGTCACGGAAGCGGTTGACGTAGAGCTTGATCGACTTCAGCTCCACACAGCGCGGTCCCGGGACATAGCGCACGTAGAGCGTGGCGAAGTCGGGGAAGCCGGATATCGGGCACAGGCAGGTGAACTCCGGGATGGTGAGCTGGACGGTGTAGTCGCGCTCCGGCGTCCGGTTGTCGAACGCTTCGAGCCGAGCCTCCCGAATCAGTCGCGCACCGTGGAGCTCGCCGCGGCTCGCCTCGCCCATCCGCGCCCATCCTATCAGTGGCCCCGAAGCGCCTCCTTCAGCGAGCCAGGCGGCAGGCCCGGGCACTACGACGCCGGCCGATCGATGACAGCAACTGATGTCATCGTGATACTATTGATGGCAGCGACTGACATAGAGCGATCCGGGATCATCCGCTGGCCGACCCAGCGATCGGCGGCGCCGGAAGCGAAGGAGATTAGCGGTGTCCATCAGCGTCAACGGCTCGGCTGCGGAGTTGCCCGACGACCCGCGCGTGTCGCTGCTCGACTTCCTCCGCGAACACCTGCATCTGTTCGGCACCAAGAAGGGGTGCAGCC
>DASYBH010000122.1:0-2265 GCA_036500885.1 Candidatus Dormiibacterota bacterium | reverse complement strand
GGGCATCCTGCCCTTCGGACTGGACACGGAGCGGTTCTGCCCGATCTGCAACCGGATGCGAGGCCACCATGCGCGAATCCGCCAGCGCCAGCGCCTGTTGGGCGCGTCAGCCTGAGCCCGGGTGGCCCGGGCGGCGCCCCGCCCAGGCCACCGCGGCGCCGGCAGCCGGCCGGCGAAGGCCGGCAGCCGCTAGGATTCGAGGGTCGTCGCCGAGCGGGTGTAGCACAATGGCAGTGCGGCAGCCTTCCAAGCTGTTGATGCGGGTTCGATTCCCGCCACCCGCTCCATTCGAGCTCCTTCGAGTTCAGCGTTGCATCGGCGGCGGCGCTCTCGGACGAGGGCGGCCTGGAGCTCGGGCCACCGGTCGCCAGGACAGCCCGCGCCTTCCAGGGCAGTGGCCCATGTTCGCCGCCGGAACTCGGGCAGCCAGCCTCGGATCGCGGCGATCGTTTCGTCTCCGCCCTCGAAGCTGCCCCACAGGAGCTCCGACGACGCCAGGCCCAGGCGCTGGCCCGCCGGCCAGTAGGGGGACGCTCGCCACACCTCCCGCGCGACCGTTCTCGCATGTGCCGCGAACGCTGAGCGTCCGTCTCCTCCGGCACCACCTCAGCCACTGACGCGGCCAGTGAAGCCTTGATCGCCTCCTCATCGGGTATCAGGGTGTCGTCGAGGTCGAGGAGGAGCGCACGGATAGGGTGGGCTGGGCCGGGGACCACGCGGCGATTACCGCAGCCTGACATGGCGTTCGCCTCCAGAGGCGGTGGCCGCCAAATCAACAGTCCCGTGGAAGCCGGCTGGTAGGTGTGTGTGGTCAGCGTAAGTGAGATCCATCAGTTCTACTGACCCACGCTGCCAGCACGTTCACCAGTGGTGAATCCGGCACGTCGCAGCAGCGCGACATCGCGTAGCGCTGCCATCGCATCGGCCCGCTGCCCCTCGCGGAGGAAGACGGTCCCAGGGGCCACCGAAGCCTCGTCGCAGAAACGGGCCAGCACTCCCAGCTCGGCCGGTGAGCAGCTCTCCCAGAGCCGGATGCCGCGGAGCGCCTCCATCCTGGCACGGTCGGCGCGAGGTCGCCAGAAGCGCGGCAACCAGGCTGGCGAACCCACGTTCACGGGCATCGATCCAGGCCAGCTCAGGCGTCCGGGGAGTCGGCCGCGAGCGTCGGGGAGAGCTGCGCGATGGCCTCCGCACTGGCGGCGACGCTCCCGTCGTCGCCCATGATCTCGACCGTGACGCGGCACTGCTGGGCGGCGGGCCGTGCCGCGGCCCGGACCGGCACGCGCGCTCCCCGCAGCCCCGCCCAGGCGGCGTCGGCGAGCTCGTCCGCGAAGGCTGTCAGGGGGGCCCGCACCTGACCGGCGAGCCAGCGGCGCGCGATCGCGTGGGCCGGCCCGCTCACGATCGCGGTGATCGTCAGCATCGAGGTGGGACGGATCTCGCCGCTCTCGACCAGCGGGGCCATCCACGCCCTGAACGCCCCCGCCAGCTCCCGGTTGCGTCCCGCCAGCTCCCTGCCCCCCTGGGAGTCCCAGTCGAGATGGCCGCGCAGGTAGACGAAGCGCGCGAGATCGGCGTGCTCCTCGGTCCAGCGCAGCTGGTGGCCGATCGCGCCGCGCACCGCCGCGCGCAGGGACCGCGGCCGGCGCCGCACGAGCTCCCACATGCCTTCCTGGAACGAGGCGATCGCGTCGACGTACAGCGCCTCCGCGATCGCCTCCTTCGACGCGAAGTGGTGGAAGAGCGCGCCGTTGGACGTGCCGCTCCGCTCCCGGATGCGGGCGATCGTCGTCTGCTCGTAGCCATCCTCGAGGAAGCAGGCGAGCGCCGCCTCCAGGATGCGCCGGCGAGTGTCGGTGGCGGGCGCCTCCCTCGTGCTCAATCGGGTGCGGCGCCCGAACGAGCGTGCAGGGCGGCGGCGTCGGCCTCGATCGCGTCTCGCAGCTCCTCCAGCACGTCCTGCCGGGCCCGGAGCTTCGTCGCGGCGTGCGCGCCCATGTCGAGCTGGCTGACGGCTGCCGCCGTCTCCCGGGCGGTCTCCAGCAGGTCGGCCGCGGGCACGACACGGTCCAGGAACCCGGCGGCCGCGGCGGCGTCCGGCGAGCTGACCTCGGCGACGACCATGGCCCGGTTGAACGCCGCGGGCGTGAGGCGGTGCCGGCAGAGCACGATCGCTGCGTGGGGCATCGTCAGGCCGATCGCGACCTCGTTCGCGGTGATCTTGAACGGCCCCTGCGCCCCGATCCGGACGTCGGCGGAGAGGAG
>DASYBH010000121.1:0-6917 GCA_036500885.1 Candidatus Dormiibacterota bacterium | reverse complement strand
GTTCGGATCGCCCAGGAGTACGAGCGAGGAGTCGTCTTCCGGCTCGGCCGGCTGATCGAGCTCCGAGGCCCCGGCCTCTTCCTCATCCTTCCCTTCGGCGTGGACCGCCTGACCAAGGTGGACCTGCGGGTCATCACCCTCGAGGTCCCACCCCAGGAGGTCATCACCTCGGACAACGTGACCGTCAAGGTCAGCGCGGTCATCTTCTTCCAGGTGCTCGACGCCCGGGCCGCCATCACGCGCGTCTTCAACTTCGCGATGGCGACGTCGCAGATAGCTCAGACGACACTGCGAGCCGTGCTCGGGCAGTCCAGCCTCGACGAGCTGCTGAGCAGTCGGGACAAGATCAACCAGACGCTGCAGGCCATCATCGACCAGCAGACCGAGCCGTGGGGCATCAAGGTCAGCGCCGTCGAGGTGAAGGACGCCGAGCTGGCTCCCACGATGGTGCGGGCGCTGGCCAGGCAGGCCGAGGCCGAACGCGAGAAGCGGGCCAAGATCATCGCCACCGAGGGCGAGTTCCAGGCCGCGCAGACGCTGGCCGACGCCGCCGCGGTCATCTCCACCCAGCCGGCCGCGCTGGCCCTGCGCTACATGCAGACGCTGCTGGACATGGGGTCGAACCAGAACTCGACCATCGTCTTCCCGATCCCGATCGAGCTGATCAGGCCGCTCCTGGCGGCGCCAGTGCCGATCGCCGCGCCGCCTGTCGTCGCCACCGGACCGGCGCCCGTGGCCGCCGCCACCGAACTGGTGGCTGTCGCCAACGGGCCGGCGCCGGTCTAGGGATGAGCGCGCCACGGCGCGCAAAGGTGTGAACGAACATGCGCCAATGGATTGGGGGCCGGCTCTGGGAGAGGCTCCGCCGCTGGCTGCCGACTCCTCGGGATCCGGGCCCGAGCGCGAGGCCCCTGCCCACCCCGTGGCGTCGGGCTCCGGACCCCCGGCCGAGGGAAGCGCCGAACAACCGAAGTGGGGGGGTGCCCGGGTAGCCGCCGCGGCATAGGCGACCCCGGGTCAGCCGGGGGGCCCGCTGGCCTCCCGGCGCAGCCGCCGCTCCACGACCCAGGCCGCGATCTCGACGCGGGACGAGAAGCCGAGCTTCTCCAGGATGGGGAGATGTGGCTGGCGACCGTCGCCGGGCTGAGGAAGAGCTGGCGCGCCACCGTGGCGTTGCTGAGGCCCTGCGCGACCAGGTTCGCGACCTCCTCCTCCCGCCTCGTCAGCTGTGCCGCCGACGTGGCGACATCGGTTCCGGGAGCGACTCCAAAGATCCGAAGGATGCCCGACGAGGGCTGGTCGAAGCTGTGCACCCCGATCCCGAGCAGGTGGGCAGCCAGGCCGCTATGGTGGATCTGCGGGCTATTCGTGGTGGATCTGCGGGTCACATCGTGGTGGATTTGCGAGCCATCTCGTGGTGGATTTGCGGGCCATCTCGTGGTGGATCTGCCGGCCCCCCAGGGGCCGTCTCTCGATCATGGTCCCTTGACGGCGGCGCGCCGGAAGGCGCACGTTCATATGGTTATACGGTTCAGAGCGATGAGCACCGGTCCCCTCTACCATCAGACCGCCGAGATCCTGCGTTCGCGCATCGTCCAGAACATGTGGAAGCAGGGAGACCGCCTGCCGTCCGAGAGCCAGCTCTGCGAGGAGTTCGGGGTCAGCAGCATCACCATTCGGCGGGCGGTCGCCACCCTGGTGGCGGAGGGCCTGCTGGTGCGCCTCCAGGGCAGGGGCACCTTCGTGTCCAGCGACCACGCGATGGTCCATGGCCCACCCCAGCTCACCTCGTTCACCGAGGACATGCGCCTGCGTGGCTGGCGCTCACGAGCCCGGGTGACCGCGTTCCGCACCGAGCGGGCGCCCGCGGCGCTGGCCACCCGCCTGGGTGTGCCGGCGGGCGCGCTGGTGCACGTCATCGGGAGGGTGCGGCTCGCCGACGACCTCCCGATCACCGTGCAGACGGCCCACGTGCCGGCGCTGCTCTTCCCCGGCCTGGAGGCGCACGACTTCCGGTACGAATCGCTCTACGAGGTCTTCGAGCGCAACTACGGTGTGAAGCCCGCCACCGCCACCGAGGTCTACCGGGCCAGCAAGGTCACCGACGACGAGGCGGAGCTGCTCGAGGCGGACCCGGGCAGCCCCGCCTTTCGCGTCGAACGCCTGACGACGGACTCGACCGGCCGGCGCGTCGAGCTGGTCGAGTCCGTCGTGCGCGGCGACCGCTACACGCTGGTCCTGCGGCTGAGCGCGAGCCGTCAGCCGGCGCGCTGAGCGCGGGACCGAACCGCATGGGAGCTTAGAGGGTGCGCGGCACAGGCCGGTTCGTGGTGGCCAGGAACTCGTCCAGGTTCGAGGGATCGCGGGCGAGCTCGCCGCGCTCCAGCCGCTGCACCAGGTCGACCACGAGCGCGTTGGCGGGCGTGGGGATGCCGAGGTCGGCGCCGCGCCGGGCCACCTCTCCGTTGAGGTAGTCGATCTCCGTCCGGCGCCGCTTCATGATGTCCTGGAGCAGCGAGGAGAGGTTCTCGCGGCCGCCCCTCCGGCGCGCCTCGGCGGCGGCGTCGAACACGGAGCGCACCTCCTCCAGCGCCTCGGCGTCGCCCTCGTGGGCGCGCAGGAGCGTGCTCGGGTCCAGCGCGCGCGGAGCGCCGGTCGGCTCGATCGGATGCATCCGGTGGCCGAGGGCGCGGCTCACCGCGACGACCTCGCCGCCGATGCGGACCATGGCGCTGAAGCCGCGCGGGTCGGCCCACAGCCCCGGCGAGGTCAGGCCGGTGAGCCCGGTCAGGCCGTTGTTCATCGCGTTGATGGCGAGCTTCATCCAGAGCGCGCCCCAGATGTCGCGCGTGGTCTCGACCGGGCCGGCGGCGCCGAGGAGGCCGGCGAGCCGTTCCGTTCGCTCCGAGGGCCGGCCGTCCAGCTCTCCGAGGGAGAAGGTCAGCCATTCCGCCGGGCTGTAGCGGGTGGCGATACCCGGCTCGAACATGCCGACCGACATGTGGACGACGCAGCCGACCGTGCGCTCGCGGCCGGCGAGCGCCGCGATGCGCTCCTCGTTGATGCCGTTCTGGAGCGAGACGATGCAGGCGTCGGGCGCCAGCGAGGGAAGCAGCGCCCGCACCATCCACTCTGTGTCGTAGGACTTCACGGCCAGGAGGACGACGTCGATCCGGCTGTCCAGCCGGGACAGCTCGTCGAGGTGCAGGGGGCGGCACTCGACCCGGAAGTCGCCCTCCCGACCCTTGAGCATGAGGCCGTCCTGGCGGATGGCCTCGACGTTCTGGTGCCAACCGTCGACGAGTAGCACGTCATGGCCGGCTCGCAGAAGGTGCGCGGCCGTCGTTCCGCCGACGGCTCCGGTGCCAGCGATCGCAATCACGCCACACGTATAACAGGCTGCACGCCGTGGGTCCACCCCCATGTCGACACAGCTTGACAGGTCGTTTGTCCTACATCGGGACGTATGTGAGAGCTCAGGAGCCGGACCCGGCTCCGTAGCGCTCGACGTGCACGATCGAGGCCATGGGCTTGCGCTTCCGGCCTCGCTGAGCCGCCTCGAGCGTCGGGTAGCCGATCGAGATCGCGGTGCGGACCAGGCGGTCGACCGGGATGCCGAGCAGCTTCCTGGCGCGGTCGACGCCGGCGCCGCGGAACCATCCGATGCTGGAGCCCAGCCCGTGCGCCGACGCGGCCAGCATGATCCGCTCGCTCAACCGCCCCTCGTCGTACGTGTCCTGCTCGGGACGCCGGTTGGCCATGACCAGGACCACGGCCAGCGGCGCGCCTGCCAGGTGCCTGGCGAAGCCCTCGGCCTCGGCCAGCTGCCGCAGGGTCTCGGGGTCGCGCACCAGGACCAGCTCCCACGGCTGCTGGTTGCTGGCGCTGCCCGACCAGCGCACGACCTGCAGGATGTCCTCGACCGCGGCCTCGGGCACCGGCTCCGGCCGGAACTGCCTGACCGCCCGGAGCCCTCGGAGAAACGCGATCGAGTCGGCGCCGGCGTTCGTTCTCATTGGTGCTTCCTCCCGCAACAGAAGACGGATCAGGGCTGGTGGCCCGGCAGCCGCATCAGCCGCCCTCCCGCCCGCTCTCTCGGTCGGGCGGCGGGAGGCCGAAGCGCTCGGCCACCGCGCACAGGTCCGCCCAGGTCGCGTCCGAGAGCCTGATCCCCGTCCGGCCGCGCTCCGCTCGCGCGCGTGCCTCCGCGTCGCCCGGCAGCACGACCCCGGAGCGGCCGCCGGCGGGCCGGGCGGACCGGGCGGCATCGAGCACGCCGTCCACCAGCTCACGGTAGGCGCCGGCGTCGCCGAAGGCGGCAGGATCGACGACCTGGACGAACACGCCGCCGATCCGCCCGGCGCCGGTCTCGTCCGGTCGGGCCACCGGGGCGCCGACCAGCGAGGGCCGCTCGTCGCCGATCATGGCGAGCCCTCCGAACAGGGCCGACGCGAACGCCAGGCCGGCGCCGCGCTGGCCGGCCACGGCGCCGCCCAGCGGCACCAGGCCACCGCCGGCGAAGAGGTCGTCCGGGTCGGTGGAGGGCCGGCCGTAGCGGTCGTACACACAGTCCGGCGGCAGCGTCTCGCGCTTCGCCCTGGCCAGCCGGACCTCGGACTCGGCCATCGTCGACGTGGGGCCGTCGAAGGTCAGCGAGCGGGTTCGGCCGGGCACCCCGACGGACCACGGGTTGGCGCCGAAGAAGCGGTCGCGCCCGCCGAACAGCATCACGTCGCCCACGCCGGGACCGGCCGCGCCGACCGTCACGATCGCCAGCATGCCAGCCTCCGCCGCCCGTTCCGTGTACTCACCCACCCGGCCGACGTGCGTCGAGTGGCGCACGGCGGCCGCCGCCAGTCCGCTGGACGCGGCGCGCTCCAGGCACCAGGCCAGCGCGAAGGCGGTCGAGTGGTGTCCGAAGCCCCGGTCTGCGTCGATCAGCGCCGTGGCGGCCGTCTCGCGAAGCACGCTGGGGAGGGCCCCGGGGACGAGCGCGCCGTCGTCGGCCTCAGCCACGTACTCGGGCAGCCGGACCACGCCCAGGGCATCGTGGCCCGACAGGTTGGCGTGCACCAGGTGGCCGGCGACCTCGGCCGCCACCTCCGCCGGCGCACCCATCGCCCGGCAGACGCCGTCGACGAACCGACGCGCCGCGTCTTCGCTCAGGATGACCGGGCTCATGCCGTGGGAGACTACACGCCAGGGAGGTGACGAGCACGGAATGTTGAAGCGCATAGACCACGTCGGAGTGGTGGTCGACGACCTGGACCGCGTATCGGAGTTCTTCACCGGCGTCCTCGGACTCGAGCTGGTGCGGTCGCTGGAGGACGCCGAGCGGCACCTGCGCGCTCGCTTCTTCCGCAGCGGCGACGCCGACGTGGAGATCATCGAGCTCGGCGATCCGGAGGCCAGGGCCCAGCGCCTCGGCAGCGCGCAGGCGCGCATAGATCACATCGCGTTCGAGGTGGACGACCTGAGCGGGACGGTGGTCGAGCTGGGCGCCGGTGGCGTGCGCATGGCGACGGCGGAGCCGCGGCGGGCCGGGGCGATGAGCACCATCTTCAGCGAGCCCGGAAGCACGATGGGCGTCGTACTCCAGCTCCTGGAGCGTTCGTAGGTCGCGGCCCGGGCTGTTTGCGCCCAGGAGGCAAGCGGCAAAACTGGAGGCGGGATCGCGGCTGCGATCCCGCCTCCTTCCCTGTTAGTTGTCTCCGCCCTCGTCCCCTTCACCGGAGACGAAGACGAGGCCCTTCGCCGTGAAGGTGATCCCCGGAACCGGCGTCACGGCGCCGGTGTTGAGGTTGAGGGTCGCCAGGAAGTTCGGAGCCGGGTTGGGGGGCGCGTTGTTGGCGTTCCCCGGCGTTCCAGCCGAGAAGGCCGTCCCCACGTCGAAGTGGCCGCGGACCGCGAACACCTTGCTCTTGCCGTCCGTCGCGAACAGGGTGCCGCGCGAGGCGGTCGCCCAGGCGGTGTCGTCGACCGACTGCGAGAGGTTCAGCACGGACAGGCTCTGGTCCTCTCGGCCGGCGTTGTGGACGTAGATCTGCTGCTGATCGCCCTGGCTGTCCAGCATGAAGTCGCCCCCGAACCGGGGAGACGAGCCGGGCACCACGGCGTTGGAATCCGGATCGCTCAGCGCGAGCGTCACCCGCTGCCCATGCTGGGGGCTGTTGGTGTTGGCCACCGTGGCGCCGGCGTTGTCGAAGAAGACCGGCGTCAGCGTGGCGGTCGTGCCCGAGAGCGTGGCGCGGTAGACGGCCGGCTGGGTCGCGTCACTCGGGCTGGAGGCGCTGATCAGGAGCTGACCCCGGAAGATGTGGGGG
Organism: Candidatus Dormiibacterota bacterium; assembly: GCA_036500885.1. GTDB lineage: Bacteria > Chloroflexota > Dormibacteria > Dormibacterales > Dormibacteraceae > CF-161. The sequence continues at coordinate 594 of DASYBH010000121.1, read as the reverse complement.
GCGTCGGTGCCGCCGCCGTGGACCGGCGGGTTCGGGCTGTAGGTGTAGTGAACGACCTGCGACGCGACGGGCTCCTCGGGCCGGATCGTGAAGAGGCTGGTATTCGCGTCCTCATTGACCGTTGCGATGATCCGCCCGTGCGCCGGGTCCGCGGTCATCCCGTCGACCCTGCCGGTCAGCCGCCAGCTTTGGAGCACGTGCCCGCTGCTGGAGTACTGGACGACCGTGCTCTGGGTGTTCCCGTTGGCCGCCGGCTCACCCTGGGCACCGACCCCGTTCTGCCAGGCGACGAAGACCGACGTGCCCATGCTGGTGATGTCGTCCGGGGCGGAGAGCGACGTGCCGCCGCTGGCGAACGGCTGGGCCGTGAGCCTGGACGAAGTGTCCTCGCCGTGCGCGGCAACGGACATGGTGGCTCCCACCAGTCCAGCCGCGGCCAGCCCTAGGGCTCCGGTGAGCGCCAGGACGCGAGTGACAGATCCTCGCATCAGCTTCTCCTCCTTACCTGTGTCGCCGCGATTGAATGACCCGGCGTCCTCTGGACCGCGACGCGGCCCTCCGGGCCCGACGCTAGTTGGGGAACCGGGAACGGCA
>DASYBH010000120.1:0-3627 GCA_036500885.1 Candidatus Dormiibacterota bacterium | reverse complement strand
CCGTCTGGTTGTCGACCCACGCGTACGGGCTCGGATGCAGCCCGTCCCGCTGAGCCACGTCGCGAGTCGCCTGCGGGACCGGCACCAGCGTGATCTCCGAGGTGGTCAGCGGGTCGAGGTGAGGCCGTCCGCCTGCCGCGCGGGCGTCGGCCCAGATCCTCATCTCACCCCGGAAGATGTTCGTCCGCGCCGTCTCCGCGGCCACGATCGCGCCGCTCTGCAGGAACGCGTCGCCGGCGTCCTGGCGCAGCGCCCACACGTACAGGGCGTGCGCCCGGATGTAGGCCTGGCCCTGGGCGCGCACGTCGGCGTCGGAGACGGCGCCGTGGGTCCCGTTGCGGACGCTGATCCGCTCCAGCTGCAGGTTGGCCGGCGGGCACGGCGCCACGCGGCGCAGCGCCAGCTGCTGGCAGCGAGCGGTCGTGTCCACTGTCGGGGTCGTGGCCGGCGCCGGAGTGGTGCGGCTCACGGGCACGCCTGGTGCTCCACAGGCGGCTGCGACGGCGCACGCCGCCAGGAGCGTGATGCACTTGGGATCGGCCGCCAGGCGGCGGGCGAACCCTCCGAGCCGGAACTTCGACACGGCATTCTCCCCGAGTCTGATCGCAGCCGCATTCTAACCCAGGGGTGCCGCATCCGCTCGCTCCCCGATGGATTGCCGGCCATGCTTGACAACCATCTCAGGAGGCCTCGTGGATGCGCGCGACGCCGCGGACGAAGGGATGCTCGCGGTGCCGGCGCTGCAGCTCCGGGTCCTCGTAGCAGCTGCGGGTCCACAGCACCGCGGGCGCCATCCGGTCGTGCACGAGCAGGGCGCGCCCGTAGCCGAGCTGTCGCGCCGCTTCGGGCGGCAGCAGGTCCGGCTGGCGGTCGCCCCATGGAGCGCGCCGCCGGCGCGCGAGCTGCCGGCGCACCAGGCGGTGCATCAGCTCAGCCGTGCTCGCGGGTTCGCGCGCGGCCGCCCCGCTGTCGGCCGCGAGCATGCCGCCAGCGCCGCCGCCCAGGAACATCACGGCCCCGGCATCCTCCGCCACGGCGCCCATGTCCCAGTCCAGGGAGGCGCCGCACGTGTTGAGGTCGCGCAGCGCCGCCAGGACCGTCACCGCGTCGCTGCGGGCCGCGAGGTGCTCGGCGAGATCGGGCATCGCGCCCACCGCGGCGCAGCCGTCCAGCACCAGGAGCAGCGGCCGCCGGCCACTCCGCTCGGCGCCGCGGACCAGCGCACGCAGCAGCGCTTCGACCGCGCTGGAGGCCGACAGCGTGGCCGGTCGCGCCACGACGAACAGCGTGTTGGCCGCGCCGGCCAGGAACTCCGCCGGCTGGAAGGCGCGCGACGCGCCGGGACCCGCCTGCTCGAAGTGGGCCCGCAGCAGCTGCCGCGCCGCCGAGAAGCACGCCGCCCGCTGGTCGCGATCGAGCTCGACCATCCTCGTGGCCCAGCTCGTCGCCCGGGGATCGCGGTCCTCGACCTGCAGCAGCGCGCGCACGAGCGTGGCGCCCGTCAGGTCGTCGAGCCACTCGACCGCCGCGGCCACGCCCAGGCCGCGGTTGGCCGCCGCGTACAGCGCGCACGTGAGCACCTGCTGGGTCTGCTCGTCCGGCGACGGGTCGCGGCTGCCCAGCACCTGCGACACGAGCGCCACGGCCTCGTCGAAGGTCAGCGAGACGCCGGACGGCGTCCAGGTGCAGCTGCCCAGGCCCGTGCGCCGCGTGAGGTCCAGCACGTCGACCCGGCCCAGGTGCTGGCGCACGCCGGCCGCCCCCTCGATCAGGTCCGTCCCGTCGCTGACCGCCACCACGGGACCGTCCCAGTCGCCGATCGCCGGGATGCAGAGCGCTGCCGACTTGCCGGAGCCCGGCAACCCGAGGGCCAGCACCGACGTCCCGTCCCGCACCGCCACCAGGCGACCGCGATGGCGCCCGAGGACCAGACGGCGGCCGTCGGGGGCGGGGATCGCGAGGCCGGACCTGGCGAGGGCCTGCGCGCGCGCCCAGCGCGAGCGCATCCTGGGCTGTGAGAGGAAGGGAAAGAACGCGGGGATGCCGCCGCGCAGCGCCACGGCGCCGATGAGGAAGCCGGCGAACCCGGGCACCAGCACCATCACGACGACCACCCAGAAGAGGACGGTGGAGCGCACCCCCGGCGCCCCCACCCACTGCCACGGCGCCACGCGGCCGTGACCCTGCGACACGCTCCGTATCGCCGTGTACGGCCACTCGAAGAGGTGCGTGTGGGGCGCGCCGCCGGCGAGCACGGTCGCCACCACGATGACGATCCCCGGCACGATCCAGAGCCCGGCCAGGATGAGGTACGTGCTGAGGTCGCTCTGATTTCTCGCTGACGGCGGCGTCTGGATCATGACGGCATTCCCGGCGTCCTCAACCCGCCCGCTGCTCCGACAGGCGCGGGTGCCAGAAGGCGGACATCTCCTCGACCCTGATGACGCTGTGCGGGCGCAGCCACGACACCGACGTCGCCACCTGGGCGTACAGGGCCCGGCGCAGGAAGCGCCGCGGGTTGATCAGGCGCGCCACGCGCGCCCCCGTGCCGGCGAACGTGGCCGACAGGGCGTAGGCCGCCCGCTGGCTCTCGTGCAGCTCGTTGCCGGCGGCGAACACCAGCATGGACGTGGCGGCGTAGAGCCCGGGCAGCGTGCGGAAGGCGAGGCCGAACCCGGCGATCCGGCCGGGCGGCACCCGGGCCAGCAGGTCGTACGTGTCGTGCAGGTTGTCGGCGCGGTCCCAGCCCCACGACCTGGAGTCGGACTTGAAGTCACGGAAGATCGGCGTGATGTGGCGGACGCCAACGGTGGGGGCGGCCAGGATCTCCTCGACCAGGACGAAGCCGGGCTCGGCCTCCGCGTCCACCGCCCTGGCGATCACGTCGGCAGCGTCCTCCTCGAGGAGCGGGTTCGGCGAGGCCGTGGCGAGCACCGGCTTGCCGTCGCCCCGTCCGATCAGGAACAGCGCGAGCGAGGAGCCCGCCGACTGCTGCCACAGCGCCGACATCAGCCGCTCGGCCTGGCGGGGGGAGATGATCGGCCGGCTGGGGACGATCTGCACCGCTACCTCCCCGACCCGCCCATGGCCATCGGGAAGCGGAGGACGCGCTCCGACACGACCGGCTCGTCATCGACGCTGGTCGTGTGGACCAGCGGCATCAGGTGGTCGCCGGGGACCACGTCCACGATGGCGCGCTCGTTGTCGGAGATCAGCACGCCGCGCCCCCGCACCTTCTCCCGGGTCACGGCCAGCAGCTCCCTGTCAGTCAGGTCGAACGTCCGCTGCAGCCCGGCCGCCACGGCCTCCTCGACGCCGAGGATCAGCTTGGTCGACGCGACGGTGGCGAGCACCTCGCCCGGGCTGGGGGAGTGGCCGCGGCGCTCGGTGCCGATGAAGTCGCGGACGCTCTGGCTGGCCATCCACACGCCTCCGCCGCGCTTGCGGGCGGTGCGCACCACCTGGGCCAGGACATCGCCGGCGTCCGGATCGACCAGGATCTTGTGCGCCTCGTCGACCATGATGATCCGCTTCTCCCGAACCCTCGCCATGTCGGCGAGCACCGAGCTGAGCACGAAGGCCAGCGCGGGCGTCAGGTCGGCGCGGAACTGGTTGGCCAGCGCGTAG
>DASYBH010000119.1:0-17119 GCA_036500885.1 Candidatus Dormiibacterota bacterium | reverse complement strand
CGCTCCGTCGACGCCACCTCCGTCATGCGGTCGATCTCCTTCCTGGTCAGCACGTCGAGCGCACGGCGGGGGACCTTCGGCGCCTCGCCGATCTCGCCCTCTCGCAGGCACCACCGGAGGAAGAGATTCACGCTGCGGACGTACGAGGCGACGCTGTGCCGGGAGAGCGCACCGCGCTTGCCGCCCTGCTCGAGCAGGCTCGACGTGAAGCGGTTCAGCGCCCGGGCGTCGAGATCCGCCGGTTCGGTTATCCCGTGCCGCTCGCACCACGGGAGCACGACGTGCTCGAGTGGGTACCCGTACGCGTGAAGGCTCTTCGGGGCGAGCCCTCGGGCCCGGCAGTCGGCCAGGTAGTCCTCCACCAGCCGATGCAGAGACATCGTGCCCGCCATCGCTGCTTTGTAGCGCTTGAGTGCGACATGGAGAGTTGCTGTAGCCCAGGTGGAGGCGAGGGCATCAAGCGCTGTACCCGAGTTGGAGGGAGGGTGTTGGTGCCGAGGCCCAGATTTGAACTGGGGACACCTTGATTTTCAGTCAAGTGCTCTACCAGGCTGAGCTACCTCGGCACGTTCGACGCGACGGCGCCGTGCCCTGATGGGGCCGGGACGCAAGTTTAGCGGATGGATGGAGCACCCGGTCCGTGCTCGCACGGGCCGCCGGGCAAGCTATCCTGCGGGCTGATGATCCGCGCGCGCGGCGTCGTCGTCCGAGAGCCCGGCGGGGCGCCGACCGTGGAAGAGCTGGAGCTCGACGATCCCGGGCCCGGTGAGGTGCTGGTGCGGCTGCTCGCGTCCGGTGTCTGCCACACGGATCTGCACGTCGCCCTCGGCAACAGCGGGGAGGACTTCCCCTACCTCCTGGGCCACGAGGGCTTCGGCGTGGTGGAGGCGCTCGGGCCGGGTGTCGAGCGGCCTGCCATCGGCGAGCGCGTGATCCTCTCCTGGCGAGCTCCCTGCGGCCGCTGTCGCTTCTGCCTGCGCGGCGAGCTCGATCTCTGCGCCGACGTCCAAACGCCCGCGACCCGGCCGCGCAGCGCGGTCGACGGCGCCGTCCTCACCCCCGTGCTCCGCCTTGGCACGTTCACGACACACACCGTGGTGACCGCGGACCAGGCGGTGCCGGCCGGCAGCGATCTGCCCCCCGCGTCCGGCTGCCTCATCGGCTGCGGCGTCATGACCGGCGTCGGCTCGGCGCTTCACACGGCCCAGGTGCGTGCCGGCAGCAGCGTCGCCGTCTTCGGCTGCGGCGGCGTCGGCACCAGCGTCATCCAGGGCGCCAGGCTGGCCCACGCCGACCGGATCATCGCGATCGACCGCTCGGCCGGCAAGCTCGAGCTGGCCAGGCGGTTCGGCGCCACCGACACCGTCGACGCCTCGATCGGCGACCCCGTGTCACGGGTGCGCCAGCTGACCCGAGGCATCGGCGTCGACTACGCCTTCGACGTGGTGGGGATTCCCGACACCCTCCGCCAGGCGCTCTCGGCGTGCGACCAGTCGGGGACGTGCGTGCTGGTCGGGGTGCCCCCGCCAGGCGCGGAGGTCACCCTGCCCCTGAGCGCCCTGTTCGGCCACCGGCGCCGGCTGCTCGTCAGCTGGTACGGCAACTGCCTGGCCACGCGCGACTTCCCGCTGCTGGCCCGCTGGTACCGCGAGGGGAAGCTGCTGCTCGACGAGCTGGTGGCCGAGCGGATCGGTCTGGACGACGTGGGCTCCGCGTTCGAGAGCATGCGCCGGGCCGACCGGCTCCGCTCCGTCATCGTCTTCGATTAGGGAGCGCCGCCGGCCGGCACGCGGGACGCGACACCGGCCGCCATCAGGCCGGCCCTGATGGACCGCGGGGGGTTGAGATGGCTCGCACCGTGGGGGATCACGAGCGACAATGTGTGATCGGTGGGTGTTGCGGGCCTCTTCCTCGACCTGAGCCCGCTCCGCGCATCCCGTGCCTTCCGCCACCTGTGGCTCTCGCAGCTCGCCACCTCCGCGGGCAGGCAGTTCGTCATGGTGGCGGTGCCCTTCCAGGTGTACGTGCTCACCCACTCCTCATTGGCCGTGGGCCTGCTCGGGCTGTTCCAGGCGGTGCCGATCGTCGTGGCGGGACTGTACGGGGGCGCGCTGGCCGACCGATTCGACCGGCGGAGGCTCCAACTCGCCGGCAAGACGGTCGTGGCCGCCGGCTCGGTGGCGCTCGCGCTCGGAGCGATCGGGCTCCGCGCGCCCGTCGCCTTCGTGTACGCCCTGGTGGTGGTGACGTCGGCGGCGAGCACGCTCGACCAGGCCGCCCGCACCGCCACGGTTTCCAGGCTCGTCCCCCGCCACCTCCTGCCGTCGGCGATGTCGCTCACGCAGGTCCTGCTCCAGGCCGCCTCGATCGTCGGTCCGGCCGTGGCCGGCCTCCTGATCGCGACGGCCGGGGTGAGCTGGGCCTACGCGTTGGACGCGGCGACCTTTGTGCCGGGCGCTCTGCTGATCCGGATGCTGCCGCCGCAGCCCCCGGCCGAGCCGGACGGGGTCGTCCTGGGCTGGCGAGCGCCGATGCAGGCCATCGGCTACGTGCGGCGGCACCACCTCGTGGCGGGCCTCTTCGCCGCCGACCTCGTGGCGATGATCTTCGGCATGCCGACCGCGCTGTTCCCGGCGCTGGCGCTCAGCGTCTTCGACATCGGCGCCAGGGGTTTGGGGCTGCTCTACGCGGCTCCGGCGATCGGCGCCCTGCTCGGCTCGCTCGTCTCGGGCTGGATCCGGCGCGTCCACCGGCAGGGGATGGCCGTCGTCCTGGCCATCCTGCTGTGGGGCGCCGCGATCGCGGGGTTCGGTCTCGCCGGGCACACGCTCTGGCTCGGCCTGCCACTGCTGGCGGCGGCCGGTGCCGGGGACCTGGTCAGCGCCATCTTCCGAGGCACCATCCTCCAGCTGTCGATCCCGGACGCCATGCGCGGCCGGATGAGCGCCTTCCACCTGATGGTCGTGACCACGGGACCGCGCCTGGGCGACCTCGAGGCCGGCGCGGTGGCCGCGCTGGTCAACCCGCTGTTCTCGGTGGTCTCCGGGGGCGTCGCGTGCGTCGTCGGGATCGTGCTGCTGGCAGCCGCGCTGCCCGAGCTGCGCGGCTACCGAGCCTCACCGGACTGAGCCGCGATCGAGGCGGGCCGGTCGGACCGGCCCGCCCCACGCGGGCGCAATCTGGGCCGGATCGGTGACCTGGCCGTTTACGCGCGCCTGATCGCGCTGACCACGACAGTGACGCCGCCGGCCACGACCACGGCCGGCAGCAGCCAGCCCTGGGCGAGCGCTCGAACGTCCAGCCAGCCCAGCAGGCCGGCCGTGCCGGCCAGGAGGACGGTCAGGCCCAGTCCCAGCGACAGCGCGTCCGGAGCGTGCAGCCGCATCAGGCGCCCCTCGATGGCGACGGCACCGCGGGTGGCGTGGGCGGCACCAGTTCCGGCGGGATCACGTCCGGGCGCCCTCGCATCACCTCGACCTGCCCCATCCCGGTGCGCAGGCGAAGGTGCAGCGTGCCTGCGGCAGCGGTGCCGGGGAGGGTGGCCACCAGATGGCGGTCCACCCCGAACGACTGTCCCGCGATAGATGTCCGAGAACAGCACCCGGTCGCGGTGCCCAGGTCGATGCTCCCGGCCGCGACGTCCGCGTCCACCGTCACCGTCACGTCGGGCGCCACCCAGACCTGCACGCTGCCCACGGCCGTCTCCACGGTGGCCCACTTCGTGGCGCCGGCCAGATCGACGGCGCTCAGGTCGAGCCTGGCATCGCTCAGCCCACGTCGCGTCACCGGTGGGATCTGCGCCGCCGTATCCGGGGTGACTCGCCAGACGCCTACCGGGGCGAATGCATCGAGACCCATTCGATCGAGCGTCACCAGGCCCACCGTGAGCGGGACCAGCAGAAGGGCCGGGAGGGCCAGCCATCGGGCCCGGCCGACAACGGTGCCGGCCACCAGCCCGGCGCCCAGCACGAGCAGGGCGAGCGAGGCCGCCCGCCCGGACGTCAGCGTCCACACGTGCGCCCGGTCCAGCAGCAGCGCGATGCCCTCGGCCAGCACGGCCACGCCCACCGTGGCCCTGGCGAGGTACGAGGGCGGCTCGCTCGCGGCCCGAGGGACCGCTGGAGCGAACCGTTCGAGGGGAGGCCCGGCCGGCGATTCCGGTGAACCGGCCGCCGGGCGCTCCCACATCGGGGGGTGAGGGCGATGGAGCGGGCTCGAGCGCCAGAGAGCGACCGCCACGCCGATCAGGAGCAGCGGCAGCAGGATGTTGGAGCCGATGTCGAACGGCGTCGCGAGCACGAGCACGGCCGCGGCCGCCACGAGGATGCCGGCCGCCTGGCGCTCGCGCAGCCAGCGCGGGCGCGCGCCGGTCCGCGCGTCGCGGAGGCTGGGCAGCGCGAGCCACGCCGCCAGGTAGGCCAGCACGCCCCCGCCGTGCAGCAGGCCGGTGACCACGAAGGCGATCCTGACGATCGCCACGTCGACGGCGAGCGCGCCGGCCAGACCCGCGGCGACACCTCCGACGAGGCCGTGCTCGGTGTCTCGCGCCCAGCGCGGCAGGGCTGCCGCCGGCGGCTCTGCCGCGCTCGGACCGGCGTTTGGCGTGGCGCTCGGCGCGTCTGCGCCAGCCGGCGGGTGGGTCGGGTCGCGGTCGGTCATGTGCGGCCCAGCTTGAACGAGCGGCGCTGCGGCCGGCATCCGTGACTCCCCCTCGCGGACCCTGAGACGTCCCTGATGCCACTCCGGGATGTCCCCGATGTCGCCCGCCTCCCCGCCGTGCGACGATCCCACCATGCTCCTGCGCAGGGCGATGCCCGCGCCTCGTTTCGCGCGCAGTACGCGGGCCAGGCTGCTCACCGGCGTGGTGGCCGGCGTGTCGGAGCGGCTGGAGGTCGAGCCGTTCACCGCCCGGCTGCTGGTGATCCTGCTCGCCCTGGCCGGCGGCCTCGGGGTGGCCGGCTACGCCGTCGCCTGGGCGCTGTCGGCCAAGCCTGACGAGGACGCCACTCCCGCGCCCCCCTCCCCGCGGCGGACCGCCGCCGCGGCGTCGGCCACCATGGCCGTCCTCCTTGTGGTCCGCGACACGCCGCTCTGGCCCGGCGACTGGCTGATGATCCCGGTCGTGCTCGCCGCGAGTGGCGCGGCGCTCCTGGCCTGGCGGTACCGGCCGCCCGACGCGGATGAGACCCGGCGCATGGCGTCGAGCGCCATCGGCGCGGTGTTCTCCGGCCGGCTCTCGATGCCGCGGCTCCTGATGGGAGGCCTGCTCCTCATGGCCGGCGTCGTGCTGCTGGCCGGTGGCCGCTCGCCGGCAGCGATGGCAAGAGCCGCGCAGTCCGTGGCGCTGGCGCTCGCGGGCGCCACCATCGTGCTCGGTCCCTGGCTGGGCCGCCTGGTCGAGCAGCTCAACACCGAGCGGCGGCAGCGCATCCGCTCCGAGGAGCGGGCCGCCATGGCGGCGCACCTCCACGACTCCGTGCTCCAGACGCTCGCCCTGATCCAGCGGAGCCCCGACGACCCGCGACGGACGGTGCGCCTGGCTCGCCGGCAGGAGCGGGAGCTGCGGGCCTGGCTGTACGGTGACCAGCAGGCGCTGGAGGGACCGGTCTCGCTCGCCGGCGCAGCCGAGCTCCTGGCCCGCGACGTGGAGACGGACCACGACGTGCGCGTCGAGCTCGTGGTGGTGGGCGACCACCCGCTGAGCGCCGCGGCCACCACCCTGCTCGGCGCGGTGCGCGAGGCCCTGGTCAACGCCGCCAGGCACGCGGGGGTGGATGCGGTATCGGTGTATGTCGAGGCCGAGCCGCACCAGCTGTCCGCGTTCGTCCGCGACCGGGGCCGGGGCTTCGACCCGGAGGCCGTGCCCGCCGACCGCCACGGCATCGCCGACTCGATCCGGGGCCGTCTGGCGCGGGCGGGCGGCAGGGCGAGTGTGCTCAGCGCCGCCGGCGATGGCACCGAGATCCAGCTCACCATGCCGCTCACCGGCGCACCGCCGTGAGCCAGCCGCTGACGGTCTTCGTCGTCGACGACCACGAGCTCTTCCGGGCCGGCGTGCGGGCCGAGATAGGCCAGCGCGTCCGCATCGTCGGCGACGCCGGCGAGGTGGGCGAGGCTGTGGCCGGCATCGCCAGCACGCGACCGGAGGTGGTCCTGCTCGACGTCCACCTGCCGGGCGGCGGCGGCGCCGCCGTGATCGAGGCGCTGCGCGAGCGCTGCCCCGAGGTTCGCTTCCTGGCCCTGTCGGTGTCGGATGCGGCAGAGGACGTCATTCAGGTGATCCGGGCGGGCGCGCGAGGCTATGTGACCAAGACCATCAGCGCCGGCGAGCTGGTCGCCGCGCTGCATCGCGTGCGCGACGGGGACGCGGTGTTCTCGCCCCGCCTGGCGGGCTTCGTTCTGGACGCGTTCTCGGACGGCGTGGTCGCCACGCGGGACCCGGAGCTGGACCAGCTCACCCTGCGGGAGCGGGAGGTGCTGCGCCACATCGCGCGCGGCTACACGTACAAGGAGGCGGCGGTCCGGCTGCACATCTCGGTCAGGACGGTCGAGAGCCACGTGTCCGCGGTGCTGCGGAAGCTCCAGCTCTCCAGCCGGCACGAGTTGACGGTCTGGGCGGCGAACCGCCGGCTACTCTGAGCGCTCCACCGCCTCGGCAGGCCAGCCGCCCACGGCGGCCACCGCGCCGTCGACGCCGACCAGGCGCGCCGGCAGCCCCCGCTCCTCCAGCCAGGCCGGCGCGCCGGCGCCCATCACGATCGCGGCCGTGGCCGCGGCGTTCGCCTCCAGGCACGTGGCGGCCACGACCGTCGCCGAGCGCCAGGGGCTGTTCACGGGCGCTCCCGTCGCGGGGTCGATGATGTGGTGCATCTCGACCCCGGCCCGCGTCCACCGGCGGACCGTGGTCGAGGACGTGGCGATTCCTCCGTCCTCGATCAGGACCACCTCGCCGTCCGAGTCGAGCGCCACCGAGTGGTCCTCGGCGACCAGGATCGGCCAGCGACCGCCGTCCGGCGGCGTGCCGGCCACGGCGATGTCGCCGCCGAGACCGACCAGGATGCCGGCCGGCCCCACCGCGGCATGGGCGGCGCTGGCGGCTCGGTCGGCGGCGAGGGCCTTGGCGGTCGAGCCCAGGTCCACCTCGGTCCCCCCCGCCAGCCGAGCCCGGGATCGGGATCGGTCGAGCTCGACCGCCTGCCATCCGGGCACCCGCCGGAGCCGCACCACGATGGGCCCGGCGTCCGCCGGGATGGCCGCGAAGTCGCGGTCGTAGCCGGCCACCCGCAGCGCCCGGCCGACCGTCGGATCGACGGCGCCGCCGGTGGCTGCGGCCGCCCACAACGCCGCCTCGAGCGCCTCCAGCAGCAGAGGGCCGACCGGCGCCCAGCTGCCGGCCGACCGGTTCAGGGCGCACAGCTCCGAGTCCTCGCGAAACCGGCTGCAGGCTCGGTCGACGGCATCGAGCACGCCCTCGACCGCGATCCGGGCGGCCTCCACCGCTCGGTCATCGGTGGTGACGAGGCGGACGCCAGTCCCGAGCGCCCGCCACTCCACCGCTACCGTGGCGAGGCGCCCCGGCGCACCGGCTGCCCGGTCACTTCACCGGCTTGGTGCCGCCGGTGGTCGCGACCGGCGTGGGTCTCGGCGTCGCGGCCGGCGGCTGCGGAGAGGCGACGGAAGCAGCGGCAACCTGAGCCTGGGGAGCGCCGCCGGCCACCGGGGCCGCGCCGCCCTGGGCCCTGCTCGCCGCGCTCGCGACCACGCCGCCGGCAGCTGGCCTCGGTGCGGCGACGTGCACCTTCCGAATGAACACCTTGTCGTTGAGCGGATCGCCTCCCATCAGGGCGCCCGGGTGAGCATCGCCGGCAGGCGCACCGAAGGCGACCGGCGCCGAGGTCGCCGACGCGACAGTGAAATACCCTGCCATGCCCAGCGCTGCCGCGCCGGCGCCGATCGTCAGCCGGCGCACGACCTCGCGCTCCTGCGTCTTCCTGTCCTGCTGGCTGGGCCTGGCGACCGGCCTCGCCGCCGGCGCGCCGCTGGAATGCGACCGCATCACTGCACTACCCCCTGACGTGAACCCCTGGCGGCGAGCGACCGTGCCGCCGTCCCTGCAGGGTTCAACGAGCCCCGTCACCGATTTCATCGGTCGGGCCACTCGAGCTGAGAAGGCCCGACCCGTTCAGGGATCTTCCTTGCGGCTGGTGACGGCGTGGACGATCTTGATGCGTGCGACGCAGAGGATCGGCTCGCAGTCGAGCACCTCGAGGCCCGCGCGGTGCAGCATGCCTCCCACCTCCAGGGGCGTCCGAATGCGGTCGCGCCGGCCGGCCAGCACCGCCAGCGGTCGCAGCCAGCCCACGGCGAAAGGGTCTGCCAGCACCAGGCCGCCGCCCGGCGCGAGCACTCGACTGATGTCGCGGACCCCGGCCGGCTGGTTGGCCCAGTGATGGAACGAGTCGGTGCTGACCACCAGGTCGAACACCGCGTCGGGAAAGGGCAGCCGCTCGGCCGGGGCGCGAACGAGCCGGACGCGTGGATTGCCCGCCATCGAGGCGATGGCCACGGCGATCATCCGCTCTGCCGGGTCGGCGCCGAAGAGTCGTGCGCGGGGGAACCGCGCGGCGAGCATCCTGAGCAGCGACCCGGTGCCGCAGCCGACGTCGAGGATGGTTCTCGGCTCCGGTATCAGCGCGGCAGCGACCTGCAGCGTCGCTTCCTGCACAGGCCTGTGGTACGCATGTCCGAGCACGCTGTGGTCATAGCGCGCCGCGCGCGCATCATATGGCTCGATGCCGCGCTCGGTCACTTCACCACGACACCTGTGAGCACGCCCACCCTCCCTCGCAGAGCCGATCGCGCAGCGGCGCCAATCGACCGCAGACGCTGCATGCGTTCGCGAGAGTAGCACAGCCCGGGCGCCAGGGCAAACTCCCGCGGGGACCACCGGAGAACCGTCGGGAGGGCTGCACCGATCGGCATTCGCCAGCATGATCGCGGCTTACTCAGTTACCTTGTTACAGGTTTGCCGTCATGGTAATGAGCACGCAGCGGCTGGAGGCGTTCAGTGACGGGGTCTTCGCGATCGCGATCACCCTGCTCGTCCTCGCCCTCGCGGTGCCGGCCAGGGACACGCTGCACGGTGAGGCGCTGATCGATGCGCTCGGTCGCCAGTGGCCGGCCTATTCCGCCTACCTGGTCAGCTTCCTGGTCATCGGCATCATCTGGATCAACCACCACACGATGTTCGATCGCGTGCACAGGGTCGACCGGCTGGTGCTGTTCGCCAACCTCGCTCTGCTGCTCGTCGTCTCCACCATCCCGTTCCCCACCCGGCTGCTCTCGGAATACCTCACGGCAGGCAACGACGCGCGAACCGCGGCCGCGATCTACAGCGCGACCATGGTCGCGATGAGCGTCGCCTACAGCGCGCTCTGGCTCGCCGTCACCAGGGACGCCAGGCTCCTGCACGAGGGCGTGGACCACGTGGGCAGCCGCGCCGCGCTGCGCCGTTTCGGCATCGGCGGCGTCTTCTACCTGGGCACCGTCGGGCTCGCGTTCGTCAGCCCGATCGCCACGCTGGCCGTGCACGGGGCGCTGGCCGTCTACTACTGCTTCGATCACCTCTCCACGCCTCGGCGCGACCCCACCCGATAGCGAGGAGCGGCGCGCGAAGGCCGGATTTGCCGGTTGACCGCCGGCGACCCCTCAGAGCCTCACGGCCACGCGGCTGACCACCACGTGGGCCATGCCTCGGAACGCCAGCTCGATCGCGATCCCGAGCTGGTTGTGCAGCGGCTCGTGCCACCAGCGGCGGGGCACCACCTCGGGCACCAGCACGGTGCAGTAGCGGTCCGGGCTCTCGTTGCAGCGCTCCTCGACGAAATCCACGAGCGGCGCCACGATCTCGCGATAGGGCGACGGGACGAGCCGCAGCGGCACGTCGGTGCGCCAACCGCGCCACTCCTCGCGGAGTCGCTCCGCCTCCGCGTCGTCGACCGCGACGTGCACGCCCTCCACCGGGACGCCGAGGCTGAGCGCGTAGTCGAGCGTCTCGGCGGTCGACCGGTTCAGCCGGGCGACCACCACCAGGGCCAATTCGTGGATGCGGCGCTGCCCGGGCGGAGGATAGTCCTGCAGCGCGCGCCGCTCGTACGCGTAGACGCCGTGGATGCGGACGAAGAGCACGACGAGCAGCGGCACGAGCAGGACCACGATCCAGGCTCCCTCCCGGAACTTGGTGCCCACGACGACCAGCGTCACGACGCCGGTGGTCAGCGCCCCGAGACCGTTGACGCCCAGCTTCTGCTGCCAGCCGCGGCCCCGGTCCCGCAGCCAGTGCACAACCATGCCCGCCTGCGACAGCGTGAAGCAGAGGAAGACGCCGACCGCGAACAGCGGGATCAGCGCATGGGTGCTGCCGCCGAACACCACGACCAGGACGATGGCCAGCGCGCCGAGGAAGACGATGCCGTTGGAGAAAGCGAGACGCAGCCCGCGACGTGCGAACCGGTGGGGGAAGTAGTCGTCCTCCGCCATGATCGCCGCGAGCCGGGGGAAGCCGTTGAACGACGTGTTGGCCGCCAGCAGCAGGATGACCGCCGCCGACACCTGCACGACGTAGTACAGGGGCCCGCCGCCGCCGACCGTCTGACCGATCTGCGCGATGACGTTGGCGCGGTCCGACGGCACCGCCCCGATGCTGTGCCCGAGCACGGCGACGCCCAGGAACAGCGCGCCGAGGATGCAGGCCAGCACGACCAGGGTTCCCGCCGCGTTCCTGCTCTCCGGCTTCTGGAAGGCGGGCACACCGTTGGCGATCGCCTCGATGCCCGTCATCGCGGTGCAGCCACCCGCGAAGGCCCGCAGGACCAGGAGCAGGCTGAGCGGCTCGACGGCCGGCGGAGGCGATGCGACGTGAGGAGGGCTGCCGCCGAGGGCGAGGCGCATGAGCCCCCAGGTCACCAGCAGCCCGAGCGAGCCGACGAATACGTAGGTCGGCAGCACGAAGAAGGCGCCCGCCTCCCTGACCCCCCGGATGTTGACGAGCATCAGGAGCACGATGCAGCCGACGCCCAGCGCCACCCGGTACGGGAAGAGCGCGGGGACGAACGCCGTCACGGCCTCGACGCCGGCGGTGACGGAGACCGCGACGGTCGTGAGGTAGTCCACCATGAGCGCGGCGGCGGCAGTCAGGCCGGCCAGCGTGCCCAGGTTCTCTCGCGCGACCGTGTAGGAGCCACCACCGCGCGGGTACGCGAAGATGGTCTGCCGGTAGGAGATAGTGACGATCCCGAGCAGCAGCGCGATCGCCGCCGCCACGGGAAGGTCGAGCTGTGCCCCCGCCGCGCCCGCGAGGAGGAGCACGTAGAGGATCTCGTCCGGGCCGTATGCCACCGACGAGAGGGCGTCGAGCCCGAACGCGCCCAGCGCCCTGGGCCGCGTCAATCGCTCGTGGCCTGCGGCGCTGCTCGGCAGCGGCGGCCCGATCAGCACCTCGCGCAACCGCCCGATCATGCTGATGAGAGGGTACGCAGGCCGTGCCCACCCGCGCGCGGAACGGGATCCTAGGTCAACCCGGGGTGACGGCGGTGCACGCTGGTGAGCCTGGCCGACCAACCCACTCGTAATCGAACGGGCCGCGGGCGGGACGAGCTCCCGCAGCGTTCCTCAGGGTCGTCGTGTCAGCACGATCACCGGGATCTGGCGGCGCGTCTGGCTCTGGTGCTCGGGGAACGGAAACAGCCGCCAGAGCCTCTCTCGCGTCTCACCGTCGGTGGCGACCGCGGTGGCGTCGAATCGCTCGCTGCCCACCTCGACCGAGACGTCCGGGTGCGCGAGCAGGTTGTGGTACCAGGCTGGGTGGCGCCTGGAGCCCATGTTGGAGGCGTACACCACCAGCCGGTCGCCGTCCGTCAGGTACATCATCGGGGTCGTGCGCATCTGACCCGTCCTGGCGCCCGTGGTCGTGAGCAGGAGCATTCGCGAGGGTCCCCCGAACTGCGCCACATTGCCGCCATTGGCGCGGTACTCGTCGACGATCTGGCGGTTCACCCCGATCGGGTCGGCCTCGTACGCCTCCGCCACGCGGCGCCTCCGGTCATCCGTGTCGCTCATGACGAAGAGTCTCGCCCAGCGGGACGCCGGCCTGTATTGGACAAACGCGTCCCTGCGTTGTTAGCCGGCTTACGATATATTCGTTGTCCGGCTATCGATTTGAGAGGAGCAGTGACTGGCGATGCCTGACAGAAGAACGGTGAGCTTCGGGATCAAGACGACCCAGAGCGATTACCAGGACGTGCTGCGCGTGTGGCAGGAGGCGGATGAGCTCCCCGAGATCGAGCACGCCTGGCTCTGGGACCACATGCTCCCGCTCCGGGAGCCGTTCTCGACCCCGCAACTCGAGGGCTGGACCCTGCTCGCCGCCCTGGCTGCTCAGACCCGGCGACTGCGCCTGGGGCTGATGGTGACCAACAACCAGAACCGCCTGCCCGCCATCCTGGCCAAGATCGCGGCCACCGTGGACGTGGTCTCCAACGGACGCCTGGAGTTCGGCATCGGCGCCGGGGGCGGGGCCGAGGTCGGGGGGCGAGAGTACGAAGCCTACGGGGTGCACTCTTACTCTCAGGCGGAATGCATCCAGCGCCTGGACGAAGCGTGCGGCATCATCCGTCGGATGTGGACGGAGCCGGTGTTCGACCACGACGGCCCCCACTACCGCCTGCGCGGCACCATCTGCGAGCCCAAGCCCCTCCAGAGGCCTCACCCGCCATTCGTGATCGGCGGCGGGGGCGAACGACTGACGCTGCGGGTGGTCGCCCGCCACGCGGACGTGTGGAATCTACCCGGCCTCCCCTCGTTCACGGCCGAGCAGTTCCGGCACAAGAGCCAGGTGCTCGACGAGCACTGCGCCGTCATCGGCCGCGACCCGGCCGAGATCGAGCGACAGGTCTATCTGATCGTGGACTCGCGGGATGCCGAAGCCGCCCGCGACGCGGTGGGCGCCTACATCGCGGCCGGCGCGACCCAGGTCGTTCTGGCCGACCGCGCGGGCCAGGCGGTGCGGCGCCTGGTGGACGAGATCATCTCTCCGCTGGCTTCAGCGTACCTGTAGGGCCGAGGCGTGCCTCGCCAGCGAGCGTGCCACCCGTCGCTCAGAGGGCGACCGGCTCGACCAGCAGGCCATCCCAGGCCTTCGCCGGGATCTGGCCAGCCAGGTACACAGCGACCCGGCACCCCAGGGCCCGCTCCAGGTCGGTGCGGAACCTGGAGAGGCTGTTGGGCGCGTCCTCGACCACGAAGTCGAGGCAGGCAGGGTGCCCGGTCAGCGGCGGCCACCAGCGGATGCCGGCCACATGGTGTCGGCTGGCGATGCTCCGGATGGCCCGACGGCGCGGCTCGTTCAGGTGTTCCACGCCAGCGCCGGCACCGGCCGGCACCGCACACGGTACCGGAGAACCGGACGTCGCGCAAGGCCGCTCGCGGCCGACGCGTCTGGCATGTTCGCGGCATGCCGCTCCGGACGCTCATGTTCGTCGGGGGACACCGAGGTCGGCGTAGCCGCTGGGCGCGGGAGCGGTACCAGCAGGAGCGGTAGAGCGGGAGAGGCCCCTCCCCCACACGGGTCATGCGAGGTGGACGCTCCCCGCCGACGGGGAGCGTCCGCTGTGCTCGTCCGGCTCAGCTGCGAATCAGCAGCAGGCGAAACCTCCACCGGTGTCGAAGCCACCGCCGAAGTCGAAGCTCCCGCCGGTGTCGAAGCCCCCACCGGTGTCGAAGCTCCCGCCGGTGTCGAAGCTCCCGCCGGTGTCGAAGCCCCCGCCGGTATCGAAGCTGCCGCTGGAGTCGAAGCTGCCGCCGGTGTCGAAGCCCCCGCCGGTATCGAAGCTCCCACTGGTGTCGAGGCTCCCGCTGGGGTCGAAGCTCCCACCGGTGTCAAGACTCCCGCCGGAGTCCTGACTGCCGGAGTCCTGGCTGGCCGTGTCGCTGTTGCCTGTGGCGTCCGTGCCGTCTCCGTTGGAGTCGCCGCCGGTCCCCTGGTCCGAGCCGCAGCTGGAGCCGCTGTCACAGCCGGCGCTCGTGCCCTTCGCCGTGTCCTCCGCCTTCGACGACGAGCTGGCCTGCGGTGACGCGTCGGACTTCGTCTCGTCCAACTGCGCCACCACCTGCGTGCCCTGCGAATCGGTCTGGTCGTTCTGACCCTGCTCGTTCTTGTCGGGAACCTGCTTCTCGGGTGGCGTCTCGATCCGGTTCTGGATCGCCTTCATCTCGTCGGTCGTCAGGTTGGGCCTGGACTCCTGGATCCGGCGGTCCAGCTCCGCGCGCGAGATGTCCCCGCTGCGGAAGTCCGAGACGTCCCTGAGCCTCTCGATGAACGTCCTCTGGTCGTGCCCGGTCGGGTCCGTCCTCGAGGTCGGCGTTCCCTCTGTGTAGGCATAGCGGGACAGGCCCCAGAGGCTGAAGCCACCGCCGGGGACCACGGTGTCAGCGCTGGTGAACTGGCCGGCGACCGGGTCGTAGTAGCGGGCGTCGTAGTAGTCGAGCCCGCTGACCGCATCACCGCGCTGGCCGGTGAAGCCGTAGTCGGTGGGCATCGCACCGCTCGTGTAGCGGGCTCCGCCGTACGGGGAGAAGAGCTGGCTGGCGGTCGCGCCGCCGCTCGCGTCCAGGGCCACGGTCGCGGTGCCCAGGCCGTCCGCGGCCAGGTAGCCGAAGCTCCCGTTGACCGCCATCGCGATGCGACTGCCCCCCGCGTCGTAGTAGGTCCTGGTCGTGGTGGTGCTCCCGGAGGTGGTGACCGCCTCCAGGTCGCCCACGTAGACGGTGGTCGCGGTGGCGCCGCCCTGGCTCACCTGCTGGGCCACCCGGTGGCCGCGACCGTCGTACAGGAGCTGAGCGCTGGCGCCGCCACCATGCCAGCTCACCAGCCGGCCCTCGGCGTCGTAGCCGAGCTGGTCGCCCGTCGGCGAGCCGCCGGCGCAGGTCGTGGAGGCGGTCGGCGCGCGGCAGGTCATGTTCCCGGCCGCGTCGTAGCCGGCCGTGTAGCCACTGCCAACCGCGGTCGCCGCGTGCACGTGGGCGCTGCCGTAGCTGTAGCCGCCCAGCGGGCCGGAGGCCAGCCGGCCCATGCTGTCGTAGGCGACGCTCTGTGTGTACTGGGCGCCGCTGAGCGTCCCGGCCGGGATGGCCGAGCCCGTGCAGGGCGGCGTACCGATGGAGCCGGCCCAGGTCAGGCGGTTCTGCTCGTCGTAGCAGAAGGCCTGGTTGTCGGTGCCTCCGGGCACTGTCGTGCTCGCCGTGCTCACGTTGCCGGCCGGGTCGAACGTCCGTGACTCCTCGAACAGGGTGGCGCCACCGCTGCTCCTGGTCACCTTCAGGTCGGTGGGCCGGCCGAGAAGGTCGTCGGTGGCGCTGAAGGAGTAGGTGCCGCCGCCCAGGCTGGCCCCGGTCAGCTTCCCGAAGGCGCCGCCGGCGCCGGTGTAGGCCGCGCCGCCGAGCAGGCTGGTCGTCACGCCTCCCTGCTGGGTGCTGACCGCGCTCAGCCAGCCCTGGGCCGTGTAGGCGTCGGTCACGATCTCGCCGGTTGGGTAGGTCCGGGTCAGCACGTCCCCGGCGTCGTCGTAGGTGGCCTGCACCGGATAGCTCGCGGCGCCCACGGTGACGGTCTGTCCGGTCTGTTGGCCCCTGGCGTCGTAGGTGAAGGCGTAGCTGCCCGAGAGCGATCCGCTGGCGAAGGTCTCACCCGTCAGGTGACCCACCCCGAGGTTGCCGCCGGCGGTGCTGTCGTAGCTGTACGTGGAGTAGGCGCCGCTGGCGGTGTTGGTCGTGTTGTGCCACAGCGGACGGTCGAGGCCGTCGAAGCCGGCGAAGACGGTGCCCGTCGCACCGCGGGCGTCCACCGACTGGACCTGGTTGCCGTTCGGGTCGTAGGCGTAGGCCTCGCTGCCCCGGTCGGGGTCGGTCATGGCCGTCTCACGACCGGCCATGTCGTACTGGATCGTGGTCCTCGTCACCCCGTTGGGGTGCACGACCTGGACGAGATTCCCCACGAAGTCGTAGACGTACCTGGCAGTTGCGTAGAGCGCGTAGGTCGCGGCGCTGCCGCCGCCGTATCGCTGCTCGTAGTCGGTCCGCCCCAGCGCGTCCGTCAGGACCCCGCCCTGGTGCCCGTCGCGGTCAGCGCTCAGCGTCTGCGTGTAGCAGGCCGAGTCCGTGCCGGCGGCGTTGCAGACCTGCGAGTAGGTGGTCGTGCTCCTGTGTGAGAGCGCGTCGGTGGTGCTCGTCGTCCGGCCCAGGCCGTCGTAGGTGAAGGTGGTCCCGGCCTGTCCACTGTCGGGGATCGAGTAGGCGGCCGAACCGGGGCCGCCGGTGTAGGCGCCGACGAAGTACGGGTCGCTCCTGAACGCCAGACGCTGGGAGGGATCGTAGAAGGAGTAGCGCACCACGTCCAGGCCGCCGGGGGCCGGGACGCGGGTCTCGACCAGGTGGCCGAGGCCGTCGTAGAAGGCCCGCGAGGTCACCGTCGTCGAGCCGTTCAGGCGCCGGGTCGTATCCACCTCCGCGCACGGCGACTGGGCGCCGGTCGCGGAGCACCACACCGTGTAGCTGGTGCCCGTCGTGGTCAGGCGGGAGGCCTCGCCCGGCAGGGTGGTGGCGGTCGGCCGGCCCAGGGCGTCGTACGCGTAGGCGGTCACCTGCCCGTTGGGGTCGGTGGTGGAGGTGGGCCACAGGCCGAACCCTCCGGTCGCCGTGCCGCTCGCGGGCGACTGGTAGCCGGTCGTGGTCTGCTGGTTGAGCGCGTTGGCTGCCGCCGCCGGCAGCGAGCCGAAGGTGCCGTCGTAGCCGGCGCAGACGCTGAACGTCCCGCCGCCTGCCGTGCAGCCCAGGTGCGTCGCGTTGCCGGCCACGGCGTCCGGGTCGTCGGAGGCGATGAAGTTGCCGAACGCGTCGTAGGCGGCCGTGAAGCTGACCTGGCCGCTCGGGCTGAACCCGTCGGCGGAGGTGCCGCAGCTCGTGTAGGTGTCGGCTCGTGTCGGCTCGCCGAGCGTCAGGCCGCCCGTCTGCCCGCTCACGCTGGCCTGGCCGTCGTAGCTGGTGTAGGCGCAGCGGTACCGGCTGC
>DASYBH010000118.1:0-4733 GCA_036500885.1 Candidatus Dormiibacterota bacterium | reverse complement strand
TTCGTGCGGCGGGTGCCGGCGGCGCCGGCGCGCCGGCTGCTCGTGATGGGCGGTAGCCAGGGGGCCAGGCGCCTCAACCGGACGATATGGGCGGCGCTGGACACGCTGCTCGACGGCTTCGAGGAGGTGGTCCATCTGACCGGACGGCAGGGTGAGGCGGAGGCCGCGGCGCTGGCCCGGCCCGGCTACCGTCCGATCGCGTTCACGGACGAGATGCCTCGCCTGCTCGCCGAGGCGGACCTGGTGGTCTGCCGCGCCGGGGTCGGCACGTGCGCCGAGCTGACGGCGGTCGGCCTGCCGGCGATCCTGGTGCCCGGCACGTTCGCCGGCGGCCACCAGGAGCACAACGCGGCCGAGCTGGTGCGGGCCGGCGCCGCGGTGCGGGTCGCGGACGGCGAGCTGACGCCGGACACGCTGTCGGCGACGCTGCGAGACCTGACGCCGGTCCGGCTGCGGTCCATGGCGGAGGCCTCCGCCGCCCTGGGCCGGCCCGACGCCGCACAGGCGATCGTGCGGGTGCTCGAGGAGGTCGCAGCCGGCGGCCCGGCGGCGGTGCAAGGAAGACGACTTGCCCCCCCTGACCCCCCGGCGTCAGGGGAGGGGGGGAGTAGATGACCCGCGTTCACCTGATGCCCATGGGTGGGGCGGGGGTCTCGGCGCTGGCGCGCGTGTTCCTGGCGCGCGGCGACGAGGTGTCGGGATGCGACCTGACCGAGTCGGCCACGACCCGTCAGCTCGCGGCCGAGGGCGCCCACGTCTCCATCGGCCACGACCCGGCGCACGCCGCCGGCCAGGACCTGGTGGTGTACGGCGGCGGCGTGCGCGGCGTCGCGCTCGACGAGGTGGCGGCGGCGCGGGCGGCGGGCGCGCGGGTCGTGACGCGGGCGGAGATGCTGGCCGAGCTGATCGCGGACAGCGAGGGCGTGGCGATCGCCGGCAGCCACGGCAAGACGACGGTCACCTCCATGGCCGGGCACGTGCTGACGGTCGCCGGCCTCGACCCGACGGTCCTGATCGGCGACGGCTCGAGCAGCCGCGCCGGCCGGAGCCGGTGGCTGGTGGCGGAGGCGGACGAGTCGGACGGCTCGCTGGCCCTGCACCGGCCGCGTCACGCCGTGCTGACCAGCGTGGAGTTCGACCACCCCGACCACTTCGCCGACCTGGAGCAGGTGGACATCCTGTTCCGGGAGTTCCTGGCGCGCGTGCCCGGGGTGGCCGTCGTCTGCGCCGACTATCCGCGCGCGGCGGCCATGCCCGCGGCCGGCCGGCGCGTGACGTACGGATTCGCGGAGGGCGCCGACTACCGCTGCGTGGAGGGCGTCGCGGGCAGCTTCGCCGTGGAGCGGCACGGCGAGCGACTGGTCTCCGGCATGCGCCTGGCGGTGCCGGGGGCGCACAACCGGCAGAACGCCACCGCCGCGCTGGCCCTGGCGGTCGAGCTGGGCGTCGAGCCCGGGGTCGCCGCGACCGCGCTGGCGACGTTCCGGGGCGCGCACCGGCGCCTCGAGCGCCTGGGCACGTGGCGCGGGGCGGTGGTCTACGACGACTACGGGCACCATCCGACCAAGGTGCGCGCCACCGTCGCCGCCGCCAGGGAGCTGGGCTGCCGGCGGCTGATCCTCGTCTTCCAGCCGCACCGGTACTCCCGCTACCAGGCGCTGCGCGACGAGTTCGCGGACAGCCTGCGGGGGGCCGACGCGGTCGTGGTGACCGAGATCTACGGCGCGGGCGAGCCCGACCCGGGCGGGGTCAGCGCCGTGGACCTGGCGATGCGGGTGCCTCGGGCGAGGTTCGCCGCCGATCTCGGCGCCGCGCGGGACCACCTGGAGGACCTGGTGGGCGATGGCGACCTGGTGCTCGTGATGGGCGCCGGCGACATCTGGAAGCTTGGCGATGAGCTGGTGCACGCCGGCTAACCGGGCCTGGCTCGAGGGCCTGCGCGGCGTGCGGCGGGACCATCCGCTGGCCAGGCACACGTCCTTCAACATCGGCGGTCCCGCCGAGTTCTTCGTGGCGGCCAGCCGGCCGGGGGAGCTCGTCGAGGAGTGCCACCGGCGGGGCGTCCCGTACCTGCTGCTGGGCGCCGGGACGAACCTGCTGGTCGCCGACGCCGGCGTCGAGGGCCTGGTGATCCGCTGCGTGAACCGGGAGTGGCGCGTGGAGGGCCGGCGGGTGCACGCCGAGGCGGGCTTGAAGATGATGCGCCTGGCCCGGATCTGCGCGGACCACGACCTGACCGGGTTCGAGTGGGCGATCGGGGTGCCGGGCACGGTGGGCGGCGCCGTCTACCAGAACGCCGGCTGCTGGGGCGGCGAGCTGGCCGAGGTGCTGTCGGACGTCGAGGGCCTGCGCCCGGGCAGCGACCCGCGCCGGTGGACGCCGGCCGAGCTGGAGCTGGGCTACCGGACGTCCGCGCTGCGCGGCGGCCCACTGGCCGGCGCGCTGGTGACCGGCGCGTGGATCGAGCTCCGCCCCGGCGACGGCGGCGCGTCGCGGCGGCAGATGGCGAGGTGGACCGCCGAGCGGGTCCGCACTCAGCCGATCCGCACCCTGAACTGCGGCAGCGTGTTCCGGAACCCGCCCGGCGACTCGGCCGGCCGCCTCGTCGAGGCGGCGGGGCTGAAGGGCGCCAGGGAGGGCGGCGCCGAGGTGTCGGCGCTGCACGCCAACTTCATCGTCAACCAGGGCGGGGCCACCGCCGCGGACGTCGACCGGCTGATCCGGCGCATCCAGCTGGACGTGTCGGAGCGCTTCGGCGTGGCGCTGGATCCCGAGGTGGAGCGTGTCGGGCGGTGGCCGGCGCCCGAGCAGAGGAGCAAGCACGAGTGAAGATCGCGGTTCTGCAAGGCGGGCGCTCCGCGGAGCGCGAGGTCTCCCTGCGCTCCGGCGCTCAGGTGGCGGCGGCCCTGCGCGGCCGCGGTCACGAGGTGGAGCAGGTGGACGTCGACCCGCGGGTCTGGGACCGGCTCCGCGACGCCGGCCTCGACTGCGTGTTCGTCGCCCTGCACGGCCGGCTCGGCGAGGACGGGACGGTGCAGGGGATGCTCGAGCTCCTGGGCCTGCCGTACACCGGCTCCGGCGTGCTGGCCAGCGCGCTCTGCATCGACAAGACGAGGACCAACCGGCTGCTGCGGGCCGAGGGGTTCCCCATCCCCGACTTCGAGGAGCTCGAGGCGGCCGGGGGGGAGGACGCCGAGGCGCTGGCCGAGCGCTACGGGCTGCCGGCGGTGGTCAAACCCGTGCGCGAGGGCTCGACGCTCGGGCTGACGATCGCCCACGACGTGGACGCCCTGGCCAGCGGCCTGGTGCTGGCCCGCCGCTACGACGCGAGAGTGCTCGTGCAGCGGTTCGTGCCGGGAACCGAGATCACGGTCGGCGTGCTGGCCACGCCCGAGCTCTGCGTGCTGCCCACCCTGGAGATCACGTACGAGAACGCGACGTACGACTACGACGCCAAGTACACGGAGGGGCGCAGCCACCACGTCATCCCGGCCCGCATCCCGCCGGCCGCCCGCGCCGCGGTGGCCGAGGCCGCCGGCCGCGCGTTCCGCGCCGTGGGCTGCGAGGGCATGGCGCGCGTCGACTTCATCGTGGACCCCGACTGCACGCCATGGCTGCTGGAGGTCAACACCGTTCCGGGGCTGACGGAGCTCTCGCTGCTGCCCGACGCCGCGAGGGCGGCGGGCATCGAGTTCCCGGAGCTGTGCGAGCGACTGGTCCGCCACGCGGTCGAGCGCCGGAGCCGCCAGGTGGGGCCGCCGGCTCCTTGAGGCCTCGCTCCCGCCGGTCCGCCCCGAGGTCGCCCTACGCGGCGCCGCCGGCGAGCCACCGCCTGGCCAGCCGCCAGGCGCGCCGGCCGAGGCGGTTCGGCAGCCTGGACGAGCGGGTCCGGCGCCGCGGCCGGCGGATCGCGTCGCTCGTGCTGGCCGCCGCCTGGCTGGCGGGCCTGGTGGCGCTCCTCGCCTCGCCCGCCTTCCACGTCCGGCACGTGGACGTCAGCGGCAACCGCCGGCTGACCGCCGGCCAGGTGGTGGCGGCGGCCGGGCTGGAGCACCCCGGCTCGGTGTTCCAGGTGGACGCGGGGACGCTGGAGCACCGGCTGGCGAGCGCGACATGGGTGCGGGCGGCGTGGGTCAGCCCGCGGCTTCCCGACCGGGTGAGCATCCGCGTGGACGAGTGGCAGCCGGTGGCGGTCTACCGGGCCGGCGGCGGCCAGGCGTGGTACCTCTCCGACCAGGCGGTCGCGCTGGGGCCGGCCGAAGATGCCGGCGCCGGAGCGCTGCTGGGGGTGGACGGCCCGGTCCAGCCGGCGCCGCGCACCGGCAGGGCGCCGCTCGACCGCGCGCTGCTGACGGCGCTCGTGAACATCCAGCGCAGGCTGCCGGACCTGATCGGGCAGGATGTCCAGTCGTTCACGATCGACGGCTGCGGCGACTTGACGCTGAACGCCCGAAAGGGCTGGAAGGCGCAGTTCGGCCGTGTCCTCACGCCGGAGGAGCGGGCTGCGCTGACAGACAAGGTGGCCGCGCTCCGATCGCTCGCCGTGTCGGGCAGTGTCGACTTCGACAGCGCCGCGCTCGGATACGTGAACGTGATGAACCCATCGGTCGTCGCGGTGCCCGACAGGAGTCGGACCGCGCGGCCCGTACGCACGTCGCCGTCGCCGGTGCCCACGGTCACGGTCGGTCCGCAGCCAATCATGTCGTGCAGGTAACCTTGTGACACTGATCTCT
>DASYBH010000117.1:0-9669 GCA_036500885.1 Candidatus Dormiibacterota bacterium | reverse complement strand
GGGAGCTCGGGATGGTGTAACGGCGGGCCTGGAGTGGCCCCTCCCCCCCCCCTCGCGGGGGAGGTGGGTCGGCCACGACCCGGAGGGGGTCGCTCAGATAGGTCTCGGCGATGAGCGTGCCCGGACCTGACGAAGCGACCCCTCCGGCCGCTGGGGCGGCCACCTCCCCCGCGCGGGGGGGAGGGGCCGGAACGCGCCGCCTTTCGCCAGGGCACTGCAGGTCACATTGGAAGCACTCATCTAGCGGCAGCGGCCGTCCTCGCAGCGTCGTTTTGAGTCGAACTGGGGCGCCGCGACGACGTCGATAACAGCCACTGCCGCCACCCACATTTCCTCCGCGGCGCGGACGTGACTGTGTGTCCGGGCACCCTGACATCTCACTCGAAGTGGCCGGCCAAATATAGCTGGGCTTAGGAAATCCGGCCGGCCTTCATCTATGCTGTTGCCCGTGAGGCGCCACCAGCGGGGGCAGTCTCTCGTCGAGTTCACATTCACGATCGGCTCGTTTCTACTGGTACTGTTCGGAGCTCTCTCGACGGCCCTCTTCGCGGTGCAGAGATCGGCGGCGGTCACGGCGGCCGCGGCCGGCGTACGCGCAGCGGCAAGCGCGCAGGCGACCAGCCCCAGCACCCCTGACCTGGCCGCCGCCGCCCCGCTCGTCAGCGGGCGGCTGCAGCCTGTCCTGTTCGGAACGACCCTCGACCTCAAGAGTCCGGACACACCCTGCGACGATCTCGACAGGATCCCGACGGGACACCTCCAGGTGTGCGCCATGCTCGACCCGACCGATCCCACCGGTAGCATGGTGCTCGTTGTGGTGCGCGGCAAGCCGTACAACCTGCTTCCGCTGGTGCCGCTGCCGTGGACCATCGACGCGCCAGCCGAGATGCACCGGGTGACCTTCCA
Source organism: Candidatus Dormiibacterota bacterium (assembly GCA_036500885.1). Taxonomy (GTDB): domain Bacteria; phylum Chloroflexota; class Dormibacteria; order Dormibacterales; family Dormibacteraceae; genus CF-161. The sequence goes on along the minus strand of DASYBH010000117.1, from coordinate 8,763 downwards.
GCGATGACGCGGCGCGCGATGTCCGGCCAGGCGCTGATCGAGACGGCGATCACCATTCCCGTGCTGCTGATCCTCATGCTCGGCTTCCTGCTGGTGATGGTCGTCGCGCAGGCCTACGTCGACGTCGACACCGCCACCAGCCTCGCCGCCGCCGCGGCGGTGTCGGCGCCCGCTGGAAATGACACTTTGAGCCACGACTACGCGAACAGGACGTACGACGGCACGCTGCGCCGTTCGGGCTATCTGGAGCCGGGCAGTCTCCAGGGCTGCGGCGGCTACACGGCCGGCGCCACGGTCACCTGCACCGGCAGCGCCACGCTCTTCCTGTCGCGCACGCCGATGGCCATCCTGCAGCCGTTCAATCCCAACTTCCGCCTGGACATCCAGACCACCGCGACCGGGTTCAGCTCCCCATATCGCTCCACATGAGACGCAGCCAGGACGGTCAGACATTGGTGATCTTCACCATCGTGTCCGCGTTCATCCTGGTGGCCACGATCGCGCTGGTCGGCAACACGCAGGTGCTGTTCGTGAACGTCAATCGCGCCGACGCGGTCGCGCTGCTCGCGGCCCAGGCCGGCGCGTCGACGATCAGTCACGATGCGTTGTACGACCCCACGAACGAACGTATCGCACTCGATCAAGGGCTGGCGGTGATTCAATGCGAGAAGGCCGGGCACCAGCAACCATTCATCGTCGATGTCCATTGCACGACCAATGGCAACGCAGTCATCGCAACGGTCACCGAGCAGGTCGAGATGCCGTTTCCGCTGTTGAACGGCACTGAGACGGTGACCGCGACCCGCACCGCCCGGCCCGCGTTCGGCGGTACGACGTCGGGAGGTTTCTGAGCGCTTGAATGCTCGCAACGCCGTCCTCTACCTCGGGGGCGCGATCGTCATGCTGGCGGTGATCGGAGCTATCTACCTCGAGATCCTCGTGCAGGCTCGCTCCACGCACGAGGTCTGGATGGTGACGCAGGACGTGCCGGCGGGCGCCCGCTTCTCCCTTGACAATGTCCACCAGGTCGGCATCCCGGACACCGGCGACCGGATCAGCTACTACCGGGGCAACCCGATCGCGGACCGCAGGCGCGCCGGGCACTCGCTGAGCAGCGGCCACATGGTCGCCGACGACGACCTGCTGCGCCTGGAGATGGTGCTGGTCCCCGTCAGCTTCAAGGCCGCGCCGCCGCTCAACCGCGGGGATATGATCGACGTGTACACGCTGCTGGGCAACAAGACCATCCAGGTCGGCAGGAGCCTGCCCGTGGAGAGCGCCACGACCATCTGGGTGCCCGCCGTGGACGAGCCCAGCTGGATCACGCTGCAGGCCAACAACGCCCCGCTGTTCGCCGCGAGCAGCACCGGCATCGGCGTCCCCCCCGGCAGCGGCCTCGGCATCCAGGACGCCGTGTCCTCGCTCTCGGGATCGGTCTCCGGCGGCAGCTCGGTGCTCACCCCGCCGCCGCTCGTGCCCGCCACGCCGGCGTCGACGCCGGCGTCCACCCCGACTCCGGCCCCGCCCACCCCCACACCTCGGGCGAGCCCCACCCGATGAGCTACGTCATCTCCTGGGTTGGCACCAAGGACGGCCAGGGCCTGACGTCGACGGTCCTGTCCACCGCGTTCGAGATCGCGAACTACCACAGCGTGCTCGTGATCGACGCTGACATGTCCGGCACCTCGACGGCGCTCGACCACCTCCACCTGCATCCGCAGGGCCGGGGCCTGAACAACCTGGTGGGGACGAGCAAGATCACGCAGGAGTCGCTGCTGCGGCAGGCGATCCAGACGCGGCACCACCGCCTGCACCTGGTGCCCGGCCTCATGGCGATCTACGGCACCGGCATCGCGGACTTCATCTCGCAGCTGGAGAAGGGCGGCGCGCTGACCGACCTGCCCTACGACTTCGTGATCTTCGACATGGGCGCGGCCTGGGCGCACCCGCTGCTGGACTCGCCCCGCGCGGCGGCGCAGGCGGTGGCGAGGATCTCGGCGCGCGTGTTCGTGCTCATGCACGACAGCCCGGCGCGCATCGCACGTTCCATCCAGGTCCTGCAGGCGGCCCAACCGCCGCGTGCGGAGATCGTGCTGGTGGAGACGAGGAACGGGGCGCTCAACAAGCAGGTGCGCGAGGTGCTGGCCACCCGGCTCCCCTCGATCGCCCTGGCGGCGCGCGTGCGCTGGGAGCCGCGACGGGCGATCGCGGCCGAGAACGCCGGCGTGCCGATCTCCCGCGTCGGCGAGGAGGTCGTGCGGGTCGCGCAGATCGTGGACAGGGCCCGGCCCGTCCTGCAGGCCAGCCGGCGGATGCTGCCGGAGGGGGCGCCCGGATGACGCTCGCCAGGCAGACCCCGTCGCTCCCCACTCCCTCCGGCTCGACGGGAGCGGGCGCCGCGCTCGAATCCGTGGCCTGGCCGGTGGTGGCTGAGGCGGCGGCCGACGCGGTGAACACGCTGGTGCGGGTGATCCGCGACTACCGCCAGGCCGCCGACGTGAAGGCCTCCACGCGGGACGAGGAGCGCCTCTACGACCTGGTGACCGACCTGATCGACCAGGCGATCGAGCAGCCGGGGCGCTTCGGCCTGCACGGCGCCACGGCGCGCCGGCTGGCCAACGACCCCGGCTTCCGGCACGACGTGACCAGGGGCACGATGGCGCTCTCCTCCTGGCTCTTCCCGCTCTCCCGGCTCATCTACCTGACGGAGGGCATCGAGGAGATCCACATCAACCGCTGGGACAAGTGGGTCCTGACCAGCGGCCGGGAGCGCCTGCTGCTCGAGGGCGACGAGAACCCCTTCTCGAGCGACACCGACGTGCTCACCTTCTTCAAGGAGAAGGTCCTGTCGATGCCCGGGTTCAAGGGCTACCGCCAGCTGAGCGAGGGCCACCCGGCGGCCGAGGGCAACCTGGGCCGGGTGCTGCGGGTGTGCGTCGTCCAGGAGCCGGCCGTGTCGGGCAGCACGAGCGTGGTCGCCACGATCCGCCTGCAGGGCGCCGCCGGCCTGCATACGATGGGCGAGTATGTGCAGCGCGGGGTCATGCCCCCCGGCGTCGCCCAGTTCCTGGAGGCGTGCGTCAGAGGGAGGGCGAACATCATCATCGCCGGCGGCACCGCCACCGGGAAGACGACGCTGCTGCGCGTCCTCTGCTCGCTGGTCGGCCACGACGAGCAGATCCTGGTGATCGAGGACAGCGCGGAGCTGAACCTGGACGGCGACCGCGGTGACGGCCAGGACTGGCACCCGATGGTGCAGCACCTGTGCACCGTGCCACCCACCTACGGCTCCGAGAACGGCATCACGATGCGGGACCTGGCCAAGCTGGCGCTGCGCATGCGGCCCAACCGGATCATCCTGGGCGAGGCGCGCGACGCCGCCATGGCGGAGGTGTGCCTGGTCGCCTCGACGGGCCACGACGGCTCGATGGTGACGGTGCACGCGGACGACGCGTTCCAGGCCGTCAAGCGGTCGGCCGAGTACGTGATGAAGAGCCCCGACTACTCGAGCAACAGCAACGCGTACGAGCTGGCGGAGATCGCGGTGCACCGCGCGTTCAACCTGGTGGTGCACCTGGTGCAGGACTCGGACGGCGTGCGCCGGATCAGCGGCATCCTGGCGCTTGGCGGCGAGCGGACCCAGACGGTGTGGATCTACCGGCGCGGCCCCGACGGCCACCTGGAGCGGCAGACACGCCACATCGGCGACCTGCCTGTCGGGCTGCGCCGCAAGCTCGCGCAGCACCTGGGCGCCGAGGTGCCGGCGATCTGATGGCCAGCCTTCTCTTCTCCCCGATCGTCTTCTTCGCGCAGATCGTGCTCGTGCTCCTCCTGGCGCTCGTGTTCGGTGCCGTGGTCACCGGTCGCGGCGAGCGACGGGCGCGGGCCGCCCCGCTTGCGCCCGGCGCGCCCCCGGCGCTGCTGACGGCGATCCTCGAGGGTCAGCGAGCGCGCGCGGTCACGCTCGGCTGGAGCCTGAGGGGCTGGCTGTGGCTGCGCGCCGCGAGCGCGGCGCTCGGCCTGATCGTGGGCGTGATCATCGGCACGCCGGTCGTCATCCTGGGCTGCGCGATCGCGGGCGTGGTCGCCGTGCCGTTCGTGCTCGGGCCGTTCACCGACCGGCGTCGCCTGCAGATGGAGCGCGCGCTGGTCGACCAGGCACGCGCCATCGTCGACCTGATCCGAACGTCGAACCAGACGCTGGACGAGGCGCTGACCGACGCCGGAGGCAACCCGCTGCCCGTCGTCCGGCACATCGTGGAACCGCTCGCCGACACCGAGCAGTCGATCCGGGACCGGCTGATCGAGGTGGACCGCAGGGCGCTCAGCCCGATCGCCAACCGCATCTGCGCCGACCTGCTGCTGTCACTGGACACGTCGCCGGAGGCGTTCGTGGTCGAGGCCTCCGAGGTGCTGATCCCGCAGTACGAAGCCGACCTGACGATCCAGGAGCGCAACCACGCGATCGCCCAGGGGTCGCGCCAGGCGGGCTACATCGTGGCGGGCCTGATGACCCTCATGTTCGTCGTCGTCATGCACGTCGACACCTTCCGCTCCGCCTACTCGCGCCCGCTCGGGCAGGTGATCCTGCTGGTCATCGCGGGGATGGTGATGCTGATCTTCTGGATCATCGGCCGCCTCACCCCGAGCGTCCGCTGGGTGCGCTGGAACCTGCTCGAGATCAAGACGCAGCTGGAGCGCCGCTATGCGTGAGGTGACCTCGTGAGCTTCCTGATCTGGCCCGGAGTGATCGCCGGCGCGGCGCTGGCGGTGGGCCTGGCGCTGTGGCGGCTCGGTGCGCTGACCCCGCCGCCGATCGCCGCCTGGAACCGCGTCGGCCGCAACCACGGGCTGATCGACGACCGGCCGCTGACGGAGCGCCTGGGCGAGCGAGCGCCGTTCGTGCGCCGCTTCGACGACGCCGCCAACATCCCGAAGCTGCTGGCGATCGCCGGCCGGACCGAGTCCGCCACGGCGTGGTTCCTGCGCACGACAGCGCTCGCGCTGCTGGCCGTGCTGGGCGGGTTCGCGCTCGATCTGCTGGGCCTGGCGACGGGCGGCGATCTGCCGTTCCCGCTGATCTACTGCGTCGCGTTCGGTGCGTTGACGTTCCTGGTGGGCTTCCTGCTGCTCAGGATCGCCGCGAGGCGCCGGCAGGCCGCGCTGGAGGCCGGGCTCAGCAGCGCGCTGACCGAGCTCGCCATCCTCACGTACAACCACCAGATGTCGATCGACAACGCGCTCGACCTGCTGGCCAGGTCACAGGCGGACGGCCACCTGTGGGAGCTGATGCGGGACGAGGGCTGGCGGCGGCTGGTGGTGGTCGACTCGTCGCGCATGCTGCCCTTCCGCGACCAGGCGTTCACCAGCGTCGCCTCGCTCTACGAGAAGATCGGGCATGCATACGGGGTGCCGATGTTCGTCCTGCTGGGCAGCACCATGCGGCGGATGGACGACAAGGGCCTCTCGCCACGTTCGGTCCTGACCAACCTGGCACGCGCCGTCGGCGCCGGCAACCTGGCGGAGATGCAGGTCCGCTCGGAGCAGTCGAAGTTCAGGCAGGCGGTGCCCATCGGACTGATGATCGTGCCCCTCCTGCTGTTGATCGGATACCCCGCGTGGGTCTCGTTGTCGAGGGCGTTCTGATGATCGCACGCGTCTGGCTCCCGCTCGCGGCCGGCGCCGCCCAGGTGGCCGCCGCCCTGGTCGTGCTCGGCCTGCCGGGCTGGGCCGCCGCCTGGGACTTCTTCGCCAGCCGTGAGCCCACCTTCGCCTCGGCGCTGGCGGCGAGCCGGCTCACCGTGCTGCTGATCGCCCTCGGCCTGCTGATCTCGGCCCTGGTTCGAGCCCTGCGGCTGGCGGCCAGAGGCATCGCCGAGCGGCGCCGCCAGACGGTGGCCGGCGCGGCGGTGCTGGCGACGGGCCTCCTGATCCTGGCCGCGGGCTTGAGCCACCACATGGGCGCCCCCAGCGTCGTGCTGGGCGCCGGATCCGTGAAGGAGGCCAGCCAGGAGCTTGCCAGGTAGTCCCAGTCGGTATGTCTTCCTCAGCCTGTTGCCCGAGCGAGCTTCCGCGCAGACCGTGGGGCTGCTCGATGCCGCACTGATCCCCGAGTCCGGGGCAGCGGTGGTGACCGCGCCGGTCCGCGGTCTCGCCTTCTTCGCCGCGCGTGGGGCGGTGGCGAGGGAGCTCGACCTGTGGTGGTCGCGGTACGTGCCGGCGGACGCCGTGCCGGTGCTGCTCGCCGTGGACGAGTCGGGCCTCGAGGCGCACCTGGGCGGGCTCGATGCCGAGCTCGTGGTCGCCGTCGCCGACGAGGTCGACCGCCGCCGCTACGCACGCTTCTCGCACTGCCACGCGATCGTGACGTCCGACCCCGCGCAGCTGGCCGAGCATACGATCGCGACGTTCGCCTGCTTCCGCCAGCCGGCGCCGGAGCGGCCCCACGTCCCGCCCGCGCCGCCGGAGGAGCCACCGCCGACCGTGATCTTCATGCCGCGGCTGCAGCAGGCGCGGGCGCCGGCCCGGGTGGCGCCGCCGCAGCCGGCGGAGCGCACGCCGGCCGTGACGCTCCCGGACCCGTTCACCGAGCTGTCCTCCGTCGCGCGGCTGAGCGAGCAGGCCGCCGGCGACCGGCGCCACGAGGACCTGAGCCGGGCCAGCCTCTTCGCGGTCGGGACCTCGCGGGCGTCGGGGCCCCACCCGCCGCGCTTCGGGCTGGTCGGCCGCCTGCTCGTCCGGCGGCACACGATCACGATCCCGCGGGAGATCGGCGACCTGGTCCTCGGCCTCCACCCGCCGCCGCTGGTCGTGGTGCCGGCTCGCAAGGGAGGCGTGGGCAAGACGGTCACCGCGGGCGCGGTGGCGCAGGTCATCGGCTACGCGCTCGGCGACACCACCGGCAGCGCCGCGATCGTCGACCAGAACATCGGGAACCCGGACCAGTGGGGCCGGCTCGACATCCCCGCCTCGGCCGGGACGGTGCGCCAGCTGATGGCGGCGCTCAGCAGCGGACTCGAGCTGCCGCCGACGCCGGCGTGGGCCAAGACACCGGCGCTGGCCGTGTACCCCGAGGACAGGGCGTCGGCGGACGCCTACCCGCCCGGGCTGATCCAGCGCTTCGTGCAGCACCTTCGCGAGCGCCACGTCTTCCTGGTGGTCGATCTGCCCAACCGGCTGCCGGACTACACGACCGCCGAGGCGTCCATCTGCGCGGCCTACCTGGATCTGGCGGACCTGGTCATCCTGCCCACGACCGACGACCCGAGCGCCCTGCTCGGGGTGCTGGAGTACCTGGAGACGCCCAGCATGCGCGGCAAGCCGGTCGTGGTCAGCTACATCGTGTCGACCGACCGCGAGCTGCGACGACATCGCGTCGTCGTCGACCTGCTGCACGAGATCCGGCAGCGCGTGGCGGCGATCGAGATGGTCCCCAAGAGCGAGAAGGCGACCCTGGCCATCGTGAAGGGCGTGTCGATCCTCGACATCTCGCCCAAGCTGCGCGACGCGTACATCCGGGTCACCCACACGGCCGTCAGGACGCTGGCGGCGGCGGGGTAGATCGATGTTCGGGAAGCGGGCCAAGCGGTTCGACGTCAGTCCCGACGAGCAGCGGGAGCACCAGATCGAGCAGGTGCACACCCTGACCTACGCGCTGCTGCTCGACGTGGTCGCATGGTTCCTCGACATCCAGGAGCCCGTCAGCGAGAGCCTGTTCCCCGAGTACGGCCTCTCGCAGGTCAAGGACGTCGCCGACCCCCGCAAGCGGCTGGGCGCCTACTGCAGCCCGCGCCTGCTGGCCGCATGGGAGCCGGTGCGGGCGCGCTGGCTCCAGCGCGAGATCCGCGTGAAGCCCGACTTCGGCACGACCGCCACGCTGCAGATCGAGGGCCTGGACGAGGAGACGCCGCGCGCCGTCGCCCGGTTCACCGACCGGAGCGTGGTCGAGCGCGACCAGCAGCGCCAGTACAACAGCCGGGACTGGGTGCTGACCGCGTGGCTGCGGCAGGACCTGACCCGGATCGAGGACGCGACGTTCCGGCTCGCGCTCGACGAGCCGGCGCCGGCGTCCGGCCGGGTCGGGCAGCCAGCGCTGTGACGGAGAACCTGCCGGACCTGCAGCACCTGCCGATCGGGGCGATCACCAGCCCGCATGCGGTGCGGCTGCGGCACACGCCCTCCGCACCGCTGTTCCGCGTGCGGCTGCACGTCCTGCTCACGGCGGCCGGCGTGATCGCCGCGGTGGCGGGCGCGGCCGTCTCGGCGGCGCCGACCCCGGTCGAGGTGCGGATGACGGCGGATGCGTACGAGATCGGCGGCTCCCAGCTCGCCGCGACCGAGCCGGGCGTCTACCGCGGGCCGGACGGAGCGGCGGTCGTGATGGAGCACGTCGATGGCGCGACGCGGGCGGGGGCGAGCGCGGGGCTGGATGGAGCGCACATGACGGGAGCGTGCACGCTGCCGGACGGGGCGCGGGTGGAGACCTGCCGGTTCACCCTCGCCGGCCGGGCGCTGGCCGCCGTCGACACGTGGACCGGACACGGCTGGCGGCGCCGCTACGACGACGGGCGGAGGGTGGACATCGCGGTCACAGGCGGCCGCCCGGTGCCGGTGCCGATCGCGGTCGGCCGCTGAGGCGGCGGCGCCAGAGCGCGCTAACGCAGCTCCATATCCTCACCGTCACTCACCCATCCATAGCTGTCGAATGCTACGTGCTGCTGGTAGTTCTCGATCGCTCGGCGAATGTAGGGGATCACATCGGAT
>DASYBH010000116.1:0-10109 GCA_036500885.1 Candidatus Dormiibacterota bacterium | reverse complement strand
CGCCGACTGGCTTGCGTTGGGCCGGCACCTCTTCCGCACCGGCCGCCGGGCGGATGGCTGGCGCGCGCTGCGCAACGCGGCGGACCTGGCGGACGGGCCGGAATCGGCCCGGGCGGCCCTGCTGCTGGCCCGGCGCCTGGCCCGGCGCCGCCGCCACCGGGCGGCGGAGCAGCTCCTCTCGCGGGTCGACACGCGGGTCACGCGCGAGCCTCAGCTGGCGATCGCGAGAGCGCGGTTGCTGGAGTGGTCGCTTCGGGACCTGCCCGGCGCCCGCGAGGTCGTCCTCGACGCGCTGAGGCACGTGCCGGCCGAGAGCCCGTTCCGCGTCGACCTGGAGTGGCGGCTCCAGCGCCTGGACCGAAAGCTGGCCAGGCCCAGCCACTCAGATGATTGATTCCGAATTGGTCTGAAGCACGAAGCCACGAAGAGCACGAAGACGCACGAAGGTTTCGAGGTCAGCCCAGGCGCTCCAGCCGGTCGGCAGACCCAAATTCCTTTGTGCGTCTTCGTGTCCTTCGTGGCTTCGTGCTGCAACTCATTCAGACAATCGGCCGCTCGAACGGGCACTGCCCCATCCGCCTGGGCACCGTACCGGATTCGGAATCATTCTCTCAGACCCCGCGCCAGACCAGCGAGTAGCGCCAGAGCAGGTGCTTCCGCACCCTGGCGCCCGGCAGCACGCGCTCGCACGTCGCGCGCACCTCCGCCAGCGACGGGTACCGATCGGTGCTGCCATGCGCGGCCCATGCCTCCCGCTCCTCGGGCGATGACCGGCGCGGACCGTTGTGCCACGTGCCGAGCACGATCGACACGGCGAGCGCGCCGAGGTCAGCCGGCAGGCGGCCCGGGCTCAGGTCGAGGAGGACCAGGACGCCGCCGGGCCGGAGCAGGTCGCGCAGGCGGGTCAGGCCGGCCTCCAGCGGCAGGTGGTGCAGGACCGCGATGCCGGCGATGCAGTCGAATCGGCCGGTGGCGAGCGGCGCCGTCATGACGTCGCCGACCGCGTACTCCACGTTGTCCAGGGCGGCCGATCGACGGCGCGCCTCCGCAACCATGTTGGGGGACAGGTCGATGCCGGTCACCCGCGTGCAGCGGGCGGCCAGCAGGCGGGTGAACTCGCCCGCGCCGCAGCCGACGTCCAGCGCCTCGGCGCTGCCGGCCGGCACCTCCCGCAGCAGCAGCGGGTGGTAGTGGCGGTTGTGATTCCACCGGTCGTCGGGCAGCAGGGCGATGCGATCGAAGTCGTCGCGGATCGTCTCGGCGGTCTGGTGGCGCGCTGGTGCCGGCATTCGGGTGCGCCAAGTTTCCTACACTCTCCAACTCGTGAGAGTTCTCGTGACGGGCGGCGCTGGCTTCATCGGTTCCCACATCGTCGACGCGCTGGTGGAGCGCGGCGACCACGTGCTGGTGGTCGACGACCTCTCGACCGGCGAGCGAGAGAACGTCAATCCCGCTGCCACGTTCCACGAGCTCGACATCCGGGAGCCGGAGACGGCGGCGACGATACGTGACTGGCGCCCGGACGTCATCTGCCACCACGCCGCGCAGATGAGCGTGAGCCGCTCCGTCCGCGAGCCGCTGTTCGATGCCGGGGTCAACCTGATCGGCGCTCTCCACCTGCTGGAGGCGGCGCGGCAGGTGGGCGCGCGCTTCCTGTTCGCCTCGACCGGTGGCGCTCTCTATGGTGACGCGGACATCCTGCCCACGCCCGAGACGTATCCCGCCTGGCCCGTGTCGCCGTACGGGGTCGCGAAGCTGAGCTTCGAGCACTATCTGCACTGCTACGGCGTCCAGCACGGTCTGCGCTACGTGGCGCTGCGCTATGCCAACGTGTACGGACCGCGGCAGAACCCCCACGGCGAGGCCGGCGTCGTCGCGATCTTCTGCCTCAAGCTGCTCGCCGGCGAGCAGGCGGTGATCAACGGCGACGGCAGGTACACGCGTGACTACGTCCACGTCGCCGACGTGGTCAGGGCCAACCTGGCCGCGCTCGACGCGGCGGACGTCACCGGCCACTACAACGTGGGGACCGGGCGTCAGGTGGACGTCAACCGCGTCTTCGACCTGGTGCGGGAGCTGATCGGGGTGGCCGCCCCCGAGGTGCACGGGCCCGCTCGCGCCGGTGACCAGCGCACGTCCGCGCTCGACAGCAGCCTGGCCGCCGAGCGACTGGGCTGGCGGCCGCAGGTCGCGCTGGAGGAGGGCCTGGAGGACACCGTCGCCTGGTTCCGGCAGCGCGTCCGCGGGGGCGCTGCGGCGTCATGAGCCAGGACCCCGGCGCCGAGGTCATCGAGCGGTTCTTCGACCGGCTGATGGAGCTGTGCCCGGTCGAGGCGACGTATCACGGGCTCCACCAGCACGACCACCGGCTGCCGGACGGGACGCTGGCCGGTGCGGTCGAGCTCCAGGAGCTGCTGCACGGGTTCGAATCGGAGCTCGCCACGCACCGGGACGGCCTCGACCTCGACCTGGCCCGCTACTACACGGCGCTCACCCGCTTCCGCCTCGACGACATGCGGCTGTGGGCCAGGATGCCCGAGGCTCCTGACCAGATCGGCACCGCGGTCTTCCTGCTGTTCGCCCGGGACTTCGCGCCGCTGGAGGACCGCCTGGAGACGATCGCGACCCGCCTGGAGGGCGTACCGGCCTACCTGGCGGCCAGCCGCGAGCAGGTGCTGGAGCCGGTCCGCCTGTGGTGTGAGGTGGCGGCGACGACGGCGCGCCAGCTGCCGGACCTGTTCTCGACCGTCGTCTCCGCGGCGGTGCGGGACCCGCTGCGCGGACGGCTGGAGCGGGCCGCCGCCGCGGCCAGCCTGGCTGCCGAGGACTTCGCGGGATGGCTGGAGAGCGCCGTGGCGCCGGCGGCGCCGGACAGCTGGGCGCTGGGCGAGGAGCGGTTCGCGCGACTGCTGGAGCTCCGCGAGCTGCCCGACGCGCCCGAAGCCATCCTCGCCCTGGGCCGCCGGTACCTGGACGAGGTCGAGGAGGAGCGTCGCGAGCTGCTGTCCGAGGTCTGGCCCGGCAGCTCGGTCGAGGAGGTCGATGCGCTCGTCCGGTCCCAGCACCCTGCCGACTTCGACGCCGCGCTCGCCGACTACCGCGAGGCGATCGGGGCCTCACGCGACTTCGTCGCCGAGCGGGGACTGGCAACGCTGCCGCCGGGCGAGGAGCTCCGGGTCGAGCCGACGCCGGCGTTCCTGCGCGACGTGATCCCGTTCGCCGCGTACGAGCCGCCGGCGCGCTTCGACCAGCGCCAGCTGGGCATCTACATCGTGACGCCGGGGAACGGCGACCTGAGCGGCCACAACCGGGCCGCCGTGCTGAACACGTCGGTGCACGAGGGCTATCCGGGACACCACCTCCAGTTCGCCTGCGCCAATCAGTACTCGTCGATCGCCCGGCTCCTGAGCGCGGACGGCGCGACCGAGCTGATCGAAGGTTGGGCGCACTACTGCGAGCAGCTGATGTACGAGCAGGGCTTCTCGACCAGCCCGGAGGTGCGGTTCGTGCAGCTCAACGACCTGGTCTGGCGGGCCTGCCGGATCATCATCGACGTCGAGCTGTCCAGCGGCCGGATGTCATTCGCCGAGGCGGTCGACATGCTGGTCGAGAGGGCCGCGATGCCCCGTGACTCGGCCGAGGCCGAGGTGCGCCGCTACACGTACACGCCGGGGTACCAGCTCTCCTACCTCTACGGCAAGCACCTTCTGCTGCAGCTCAGGGAGCGCCGCCGGCGGCTGGACGGCGCGGCCTTCGACCTGCGCGAGTTCCACGACCGAATGCTGTACGCGGGCCCGCTGCCGGCAGCAACCTGGGACGCTCTCTTTTAAGGCAGTGCTTCACGTCCAGTTCACGAAGGAGGCGCAGGCTAGGATTGCGTCTCTTTCTGCGGCGGGGGAGCTACCGGCTCCGCCGACCTGGACTCCTCCGTCGCTCGCTGGATCGCCAGCCGCACCGATCGCAGCCGCAGGAGCCGCAGACCGAGCGGGCTGACCGCACGTCCGGTCAGGCGACCCGCCTCCGCGGCGGGGTCCCGCTGCTCCGGCGTCGCGCGCTCGTCGGTCATCTCCGCGGGAGCTCCCTGTGCACGACCACCCTCTGGGACTTTACCGCGCGGCGCTCAGTTCTGGCGGGGCAGGAGCTCCGCGACGAACCGGTCGAGGAACTCCTCGAAGCCCTGTGTCCCCGCCGGCCGGATGACGAACTTCGTCAGGCCGGCCTCGATGTGGCCGTCGAGGAGCCGGTGCAGCGCCGGCCAGTCGGCCGCGATCAGCTCGGCGGGATCGGCGTCCGGCCGCCGGGCCCTGGCGATCGCCGCCAGCTCGGGCGGGATGGCGCCGCCGGCCACGGACAGGCTGATGCCGAAGTGGTCCGGCTCGATCTCCCGGCCCGCCTCACGGGCGGCCGCCTGGATCGTCTCCCGTGCGCCGCGCGCCTCGTCCGGGGTGAGGAAGCTGCCCAGCCACCCGTCGGCGAGCATGCCGATCCTGCGCAGCGCGCCAGGCGCGCTGCCGCCGAGCCAGATGTCGAGCGGCGGCTCGGGCCTCGGTCCGACCTTCGCGGACCGGACGGTGTAGAACTCGCCGGCGAAGTCGACCTCGGGCTGCTCCAGCAGGGCGCGCAGCAGGCGCAGGGACTCGTCGAAGACCGCGCCCCGACGGCCCTCGGGCACCGGGAACAGGTCACGCTCGCCCGGGTTGGCGGGCGCGAGCCCGAACACCGGGAGCACCCGCTTCGGCGCGAGCCCGGCCAGCGACGCGAGCTGCTTGGCCACGAGCGCCGGGTGCCGGCCGGGCAGTATCGACACGCCGGTGCCGACCTTGAGGTGCGTCGTCCGGCCCAGCGCATGGGCCATCCCGACGAACGGGTCCACCTGGGCGCTGTAGACGAGCTCGGAGAACCACAGCGAGTCGATACCGGCCTCCTCCAGGCGATCGACGACGCCGGAGAGCTCCGCCGGTCCGCCGGTCCGACCGAGGCCCACGCCGAATCGGATCTTCACGCTCCAGGGCTCCTTGGTGTGTTCGAGGGGTTCTGCAGGGGTGCTGGCCCGCAGTGCGCTACCACGCGCTGCTGGGGTCCGGCACTTCCGGCCGGCCCGAGTCCGGCAGTGGGCGCACGTCGTAGCCCAGCGGTTCCAGCGCCTCGCGGATCCACTGCAGGGCCATGACCTCGGTGTTCTCCCACACGGCCGGGTCGGCCCCCGGCACGCCCGTGTCGATCACCACGCGGCCGACGACGCGGAGCAGGGTGCGGGCGAGCGGCCCGGCCTCGGCCGCGCAGCACTCCAGGTCCGCCACCTCCTTCGACAGCTCGAAGCAGGTCATGTTGATCCGCTCGGCAGGACTGCGCTGCTCAGCCAATCTCATCGCTCCTGATCATGACGGCGCCGGCCTGGCGCAGCTCGGTCAGCGCGCGCTCGCCGTCGCCCTGCTTCACGTCCACCGCGCCGATGCCGTCCTCCAGCACCACCACCTGGAAGCCCTCCTGGAGCGCGTCCAGCACCGAGGCCCGCACGCAGTAGTCCGTGGCCAGCCCGCTCACGGCGAGGCGGGCGACCCTCCGCTCCCGCAGCCACCCGGCCAGCCCGGTGCCGTCGAACGCCGAGTAGGCCTCCGTGGCGGGGTCGGCGCCTTTGCTGAAGACGTGCTGGACGTGGCTCCGGTCGAGGGCTGGGTGAAATTCGGCGCCGGGGGTGCCGGCCTGGCAGTGGACCGGCCACGGGCCGCCCTGGGCCTGGAACGAGCAGTGATCGGCCGGGTGCCAGTCGCGACTTGCCACCGTCAGGGGGATGATTCCTGCCGCTCGATTGATAGCAGGAAACACGCCCTCGCCTCCAGAAACCGCGAGCGCGCCACCTGGGCAGAAATCGACCTGGGGGTCCACGATCAAAAGTGCGTCAGGGATGTCTGGTTTTGCGGCCATCGGAGGTATTATTCGCTCGGGCATGGACCTGAGTGAACCTGTCCTGCTGACGCCCGGGGGCTTGGAGAAGCTCAAGCGAGACCTGGAACGAGAGCAGGCGAGACGAACGGAGGCCTTCGAAAGGATGAAGGAGGCCGCGCAGCCGGGTGACATCGAGGACAACCCGGAGCTGGAGCAGGCCAAGGAAGAGGTCGCCCGGCTCGACGAACGCATCTACGAGCTCCAGGAGATGATCGGCCGCGCCCATATCATCGAGGAGCGGCGTTCGGGCGTCGCGGAGCCCGGCTCGACCATCGAGGTCGAGGACGAGGAGGGCGAGTGCACCACGTACCGCCTGGTCGGCGCGGTCGAGGCGGACCCCACGACCGGCCACATCTCGGTCGAGTCGCCGGTCGGCCGGGCGCTCGTCGGCAAGCGCGCCGGCGAGCGGGTGTCGGTCCAGATCCCGGCCGGCACCGTCGAGCTGATGATCAAAGCCGTCAGCTGATACCGCGCGGAACCTCAGCGGGTCCTGGCCAGGACCTCGGCGGCGCGCTCCAGGTACTCCGGCCGGGTGCTGCCGGACGGGCCCGCGGCCAGCGACAGGATCGCCAGGTCGACGCCGGCCGCCTCGTAGGCCGCCAGGGCCCCGACCATCTCGTCGCTGCCGCCGTTCGGCACCCAGGAGATGCCGGCGGAGACGGTGAAGCTCGAGCGCTCGCGCCCCGCCGCCTCGAGCTCGGCGTTCAGCGCGGCGAGCGTCTCGGACAGCCAGCTCGGGTCGAGTCCGCCCCAGGCGAGGTTCCAGCCGTCGGCATATCGGGCGGTCAGCCGCAGCATCCGCGGCCGCCTGCCGGCGATCCAGATCGGCGGCGGCGGCGCCGTGGCCAGCACCTCGGCCTCGCGCAGCCGCACGTAGCGGCCCTCGGTCGTGATGCGGCCGCCGGCCAGCAGGTCGCGGACGGCGAGCAACTGCTCCTCGAAGCGCCCGACCCGGTGGTCGAAGGGGTAGTCGAACGCGTCGAACTCCGGCTGATGCCAGCCCGCTCCCAGGCCCAGGATGAACCTGCCGCCTGACGCGTCGGCGAGCGCGGCGGCCTCCCGTCCCAGCTGGCCGATCGTCCGGAAGGCCGGGCAGACGACGAGCGTGCCGAGGCCGATCCGCCTGGTGCGGGCGGCGGCGGCGGCCAGCACGATCAGCGGGTCGTGCCCGCTGAGCCGCCCGGATGGGCGCTCGATGAACGGGTGGTCGGCGATCCACGCGGAGTCGAAGCCGAGCTGCTCGACGCGCTCCATCACCTGGACCACCTGCTGGACGCCGAACATCCGGTTGCTGTCGGAGTCGCAGGTCTGCACGAAGACACCAATTCTCACGGCGCCACAGCGTAGAGCGTCCGGCAGCGCCGCTACATCCGCCCATCGCCCGGAGATGGATATGCTTCGAGTCGTGGATGCCGAGCGCCTGAACGATCGCACGACTGTCGGGCTCTTCTTTCGTCAGGCGGCACGCTTCGGCGACCGCACGATGGTCCGCTACCACGATGGCGACGGCTGGCGTGGGGTGAGCTGGAAGCGGATGGCCGAGCTGACGGAGCGGGTCGCCGCCAGGCTGGTCGGCGAGCGCGTCGAGCTCGGCGACCGCGTCGCGATCATGGCCGAGAACTGCGTCGAGTGGCTCTACTGTGACCTCGCCATCCAGGCGGCCGGCGCGGTGAGCGTGCCGGTCTACCCGAGCACGCCGGCCGACATGGCGCAGCTCATCGTGGAGGATGCCGGCGCCCGGGTGGCGTTCGTCGCCGATGGTCTCGCCGACCGGCTGCGTGGCGACCGGCTGGTGAGGCTCGGCGCCGACCTGCCCGCCTGGGTGGCGGACGAGGCCGATCCCGAGCTCCTCGCCGAGGTCGGGGCGCGTGCCGCGGCACTCGGGCCCGACCACCTGGCCACGCTGGTCTACACGTCGGGTACGACGGGCGTTCCCAAGGGCGTGATGCTGCCGCACAGAACCTTCGTGGACATGGCCCACAGCTGCCTCCAGGTCTTCGACCTCGGTCCGGACGACGAGGCGCTGTCGTTCCTGCCCTACTCGCACATCTTCGAGCGCGTCAGCGGCATATTCGTGGGGATGGTCGCGGGCTCCTCCGCGTGGATCTCACGGGGCGTCCCCAGGCTGGTCGACGACCTGCAGGAATGCCGGCCGACCGTCATGGTCTCCGTGCCGCGCGTCTACGAGAAGATGCACCAGCAGGTGATGGCGGTGGTGCGCGAGCAGCCGGCCCACCGGCGCGCCATCTTCGCGTGGGCGGTCGAGCAGGGCCGGCGCCGCGCGCGCGGGCGGTTCGCGCCGCTCCACCCGCTGGCCGAGCGCATCGTGCTCCGGCCCCTGCGCAAGCGCCTGACCGGCGGCCGGCTGCGCTTCTTCGTGAGCGGCGGGGCGCCGCTGTCGACGGAGATCGAGAGCTTCTTCTGGTCCATCGGCGTGAAGATCCTGAACGGCTGGGGCCTGACCGAGACCGCCAGCGGCGCCACGTCCAACACGGAGCAGAGGCACCGGTTCGAGACCGTCGGGCCGCCGCTGCCCGGGGTCGAGCTGCGGGTTGCCGGCGACGGTGAGATCCTGGTGAAGAGCCCCGGCAACATGGTCGGGTACTACAACAACCCCCAGGCCACCGCGGAGGCGCTCCACGACGGGTGGGTGGCGACCGGCGACATCGGTGAGATCGACGACGACGGCTTCCTGAGCATCACCGACCGCAAGAAGGAGCTGCTCAAGACGGCGGGAGGCAAGTTCGTGGCGCCGGCGCCGATGGAGACGCGTCTGATGCAGCACCCGGTCGTCGAGCGCGCCGTGGTGATCGGCGACGAGCGACCCTACGTCACGGCCCTGGTCGTGCCCGACTGGAAGGTGCTGGAGGCCACGGAGGGCGTCTCGGGCCGGCCGGACGACCTGGTCGACGACGAGCGGGTGCTGGACGCCGTGCAGCGCTGCATCGACGAGATCAACCGCGGGCTGGGGAGCTGGGAGACCATCAAGTACTTCGCCGTCCTGCCGCACGACTTCACCGAGGAGGGCGGCGAGCTGACGCCGACGCTCAAGGTCAAGCGACGTGTCGTCCAGGAGCGGTACCGTGAGCAGATCGAGACCATGTATCGGAACAAGGTCCGGCCGGAGTCCGCAGCGCGCTGATGGCCGGCCCCGTTGACCTGTCGGAGACCCATGTCGCGCTGGATCACCTCCGGCGCCAGCTCTGTCACTGCGGGTTGCGTGGCGAGTGCCTGGGGTGCCGCGGTGTCGACATGGTTCGGGCGCAGGCCGAGGCCGTCGCGGCGGCTGCCAGCCAGCCGATCCTGATGCAGGTGGCCCACGAGGCGGCCATGAAGGACATGGCCGCCCGCTTCGAGGGCATGGCGGAGCGGCTGATGAACGACCCCGAGCTGCGGCAGGCCGCCGAGGCCATGCAGGAGCGGGTGATGTCCGACCCGGAGACGCGCCGCCTGCTCGAGGAGCTGATGCGCCGCCTGGGCCCGCCCGAGGAGGGCGCTTCCTAGACGAATGTTTCCGAATTGGTCTGCGGCACGAAGCCACGAAGAGCACGAAGACCCACGAAGGGCACCGAGGTCAGCCTCAGCGCTCTAGCCGATCCCGCGTTCTGGCCCCTCCCCCCTGGCGGGGGAGGTGGGTCGGCCACGACCCGGAGGGGGGAGGGGCCAACGGAATCATTCGCCTAATCGCCCAGGGCACTGCACCTCATTGGAAGCGCTGGCGGGTCAGGCTCAGGCCGGCTGGACGTGCTCCCGGCGGATGCCCAGGCCGATCATCCGGCTGCGCAGGTCGGCCGCGCGTCGCAGCGCGAACAGCCTGCCGCCGAGGCGCAGCGCCAGCCCGGCGGTGCCTCGCCGGCGGGGGCCGCTGGCCAGCATCGCGGCGCGCAGCGCCAGTGCCTGCAGGACCTGTACGACGCGCACCTGCCAGGCCCGCCGGCGCTGCACCGACGCGAGCTGGCGCCGCGTGACGCGCCCCCGCCGGATGGGCTCCGCCAGCACGTTGGCCGCCGCCACCGCGTCCTGGATGGCGTAGTTGATGCCGACCCCGGCGACGGGGGACATCGCGTGCGCCGCGTCGCCGATGCACAGCAGCCCGGGACGGTGCCAGCGGCGCAGCCGGTTGGCCTGCACCGACAGCAGGCTGACGCGGTCCCAGCCGGTCA
>DASYBH010000115.1:0-4918 GCA_036500885.1 Candidatus Dormiibacterota bacterium | reverse complement strand
CTTTCGCGCCGGCAGCCTGACCACCCGGTTCATCGACGACCACCCCGAGCTGATCGACGCGGCCAGGCAGTTCCTGGGCGACGTCTCGCCGATGGACTACGGCGCCGATCCCCGCCACGTGGCGGCCGCCGCGGCCGCCGCCGCCGCGGTCATCTCCTCCCAGCAGCGCTCGTGATCCGGAGCGAGGAGTCGGACGGCACGCTCACGATCCGGCTCGACCGTCCCGAGAAGCGCAACGCGCTGACACCGGGCATGATCGAGGCGCTGCGCGACCGACTGCTGGAGGCGGCGCGCGACCCGGAGGTGTGCGCGGTCGTGATCGCCGGGAGTGGGCCGAGCACGTGCGCCGGGGTGGATCTCGGCGTGTTCGCCGCGGGCACGCCGGCCTCCATCCGCGGCCTGATCGACCGGCTGGCCGAGGCATGCGCCGCCGCCCGCGCCTGCCCGAAGCCCGTCGCGATGGCCATCCACGGCCACTGCTTCGGCGGCGGACTGGAGCTGGCCTGCGCGTGCGACTTCCGGCTGGCCGCTCCCGGGGCGCTGCTCGGCATGCCCGAGCTCGCGCTCGGCATCCCGTCGGTGATCGACGCGGCGCTGATCGAGCGCCACGTGGGCCTGTCCCGAGCGCAGTCCCTGATCCTCACCGCCGACCCGATCACCGCCGAGCGAGCGGTCGAATGGGGCCTGGTCCACGCGCTGGCGCCGGCCAATGGGCTCGAGGCGGCCTGCCGCGACCTGCTCGCACGGGTGACCCGACACGATTCCGCCGCCGTCGGGCGGCAGAAGCGACTGTTCGCCGAGTGGCAGAACCTGCCGCTGGACGAGGCGATCGAACGCAGCAAGGACGCCCTGGCGGCGTCGTTCGCCGGTGGCGTCCCCCAGCGCCTGGCACAGGAGCGACTGCAGAAGCGATGATCCTGGAGCACGACAGCATCCCACCCTTCGAGGTGATCGCCAGCCGCGAGTCGGCGCGCGAGGGGAACCTCGTCCTCCGGCGCGACCGCGTTCGATGGCCGGATGGCCTGGAGGCGGACTACCGCATGGCCGAGGCGCCCGACGGCGTCTTCGTCGTCCCGTACGCCGAGAACGGCTCGACGGTGCTCGTCAGGCAGTGGCGGCACACCTGGCAGTCCACGACGTGGGAGGTGCCGGCCGGCACGCTGGAGCCGGGCGAGGAGCCGCTGGCCTGCGCCCAGCGGGAGCTGCGGGAGGAGGCGGGGCTGATCGCCGACGACTGGACGTCGCTCGGCGCGACGCGCGGCACGGCCGTGGTCACCAGCCGCCAGCACCTCTTCCTGGCCCGTGGCCTGCACCGGGTCCAGCGCACGCCGGAACCCTACGAGCGCGACATGATCCTGCGTGAGGTACCGTTCGGAACGGCCCTCGACGCGGCGCTCGAGGGAGAGATCGAGCACGCCGGCTCGATCTCCGCGCTCGTCCGCTCGGCCCGCGCGCTGGGCATCGTATAGGGCGCGGCTCTGGACGAGGGACGACCGTGTAGGTAGGGTGCGGCACGAAGGCACGAAGGACCGGCGCGCTTAGCAGGTGGCCACAGGTTCTGTCCGGAACCGATCTGGGGCGCCCGCGATCTGTCCGAGTGAGTTGAAGCACGGAGCCACGAAGAGCACGGAGACGCACGGAGGGGGTCGGCAACATGTTCCGCGGTGAGCGCTCAGAGCGAACAGGCGTGGTCTGGGCAGGGAGCGTCGGGAGCCGCACCGTACCCTCCGTGCGTCTTCGTGTCCTCCGCGGCTCCGTGCTTCGACCTGCTCAGACCAGATCGCACGCCCCAACCCATTCCGGACAGAACTTCACGAGATCTGCTTAGCACGCCTTTGCCGGACGAAAGCGAGGAGGCGTTCGATGCAGCAGCAGGGCCAGCAGCCACCCATCGATCACCGGTGGGTGACCACCGCATTCGCCATCGACGGCGCCCGGATCGCGCGCAGCCTGGGCATCGTGCGCGGCGTCACCGTGCGCTCGCGCAGCGTCGTCGGCAGCATCGGGGCCGCGTTCCAGCAGCTGGGCGGCGGCAACATCACGCTGTACACCGAGCTCGCGGAGCACGCGCGAGAGGAGGCCTACCAGGTCATGCTGCAGCACGCGGCCATGCTGGGCGCCAACGGCGTGATCGGCATGCGTTACGACGCAACCGAGATCGCGAGCGGGGTCACCGAGGTGCTCTGCTACGGCACCGCGGTACTCTTCGAAGCGGTCGAGTAGGCGGCAGATGGCCATCTGGCTCCGACACGACGAGCTGCACGTCATGGCGATGGTCCTCGCCGGGGGCCAGGGCAGCCGCCTGCAGCCGCTGACGGCGGACCGCGCCAAGCCGGCAGTGCCGTTCGGCGGCACCTACCGGCTGATCGACTTCGCGCTCTCCAACCTGGCCAACGGAGGCATCCGCAAGATCGTCGTGCTGACGCAGTACAAGAGCCACAGCCTGGACCGCCACATCGCCCAGATGTGGCGGCTCTCGCCGATGCTGGGCAACTATGTCGCGACGGTTCCCGCCCAGATGCGGACCGGCCCCCGCTGGTTCGCCGGCTCGGCGGACGCCGTGTACCAGAACCTCAACCTCATCAACGACGAGCAGCCCGACTGCATCTGCGTCTTCGGCGCCGACCACATCTACCGCATGGACCCGCGCCAGATGATCGAGCACCACCTGGCCAGCGGCGCGGGCGTCACACTGGCCGGGATCCGCGTGCCGATCGATCAGGCGCCCTCGTTCGGCATCATCGAGCCGGACTCGACGGGGCGGGTGCTGTCCTTCCGTGAGAAGCCGTCGGACCCGACGCCGGTGCCCGGCTCGTCCAACGAGGCCTACGCCTCGATGGGCATCTACGTGTTCGGCACCCGGGCGCTGGTCGACGCGGTCAGCGAGGATGCCGCGACGGCGGACAGCAAGCACGACCTGGGCGGCAGCATCATCCCGCTGCTGGTGCGCCGGGGCGAGGCGTCCGTGTACGACTTCGCGACCAACGACGTGCCGGGCGTCAGCCAGCGCGAACGCGGCTACTGGCGCGACGTCGGAGACCTGGATTCCTACTACGAGGCGAGCATGGATCTGGTGGCCGTCGACCCGATCTTCAACCTGTACAACCGCGAGTGGCCGATCATGAACTGGCAGCCCGCGTTCACGCCGCCCGCCAAGTTCGTCTTCGACCAAGAGGGCCGGCGTGGCGTGGCGATGGACTCCCTGGTCAGCCCGGGTGTGATCGTGTCGGGAGGCACGGTGCGCGGCTCCATCCTGTCACCGGGTGTGCGCGTCAACACGGGCGCCCTGGTGGAGGGCTGCGTGCTGATGGACGGGGTCCAGGTGGGCCGCGGCGCCGTGGTCCGTGGGGCGATCATCGACAAGAGCGTGCTCGTCCCGCCCGGCGCCGAGATCGGCGTCGATCCCCAGGAGGACCGCGCCCGCTTCACCATCTCTCGCGGCGGAATCGTGGCCATCGGCAAGGGCCAGACGGTGCCGTCCCGGTGAGCACGGCTGTCTCGATGCCCACGGTGGCGCTGCTGACGCGCGAGTACCCGCCGGACGTGTACGGCGGCGCCGGCGTCCACGTCGAGAACCTGGCCAGGGAACTGCGGCGGCGGTTCGACCTCCGCATCCACTGCTGGGGAGAGCCACGGAACGAGCCGGGCGTGACCGCCCACCGCGCCTGGACGGCGCTTGCGGAGCCGATGCCGGAGGCGGCCGCGCTGCAGGCGCTGTCGATCGACCTCGCGATGGTCGCGGGCTGCCGCGACGTCGGTCTCGTGCACAGCCACACGTGGTACGCGAACCTGGCCGGCCACCTGGCAAAGCTGACGTGGGGGATCCCGCACGTGGCGACCACGCACAGCCTGGAGCCGCTGCGACCATGGAAGATCGAACAGCTCGGTGGCGGCTACCACCTGTCCACGTTTGCCGAGCGGACGTCGCTGGTCGCCGCGGACGCCGTCATCGCCGTCTCCCGCGGGATGCGGCAGGACGTGCTCGACTGCTACCCGGAGATCGACCCGGCTCGCGTGCACGTCATCCACAACGGGATCGACGCGACCGTGTACCGGCCTGAGCGGTCCGGTGCGACGCTCCGCCTGCACCACGTCGACACGGAGCGTCCCTACGCGCTCTTCGTGGGCCGGGTGACGCGCCAGAAGGGCCTGTCCCACCTGCTGGAGGCGGCCCTGCTGGTGGATCCGCGCTACCAGCTCGTGGTCTGCTCCGGCACGCCCGACACCCCCGAGATCGCGGCCGAGGTCGGGGCGCTGGCGGAACGGGTCCGGGCACAGCGCGGCGGCCTGGTCTGGATCGAGGGCACCGTGCCCCGGCCCGAGGTGATCCACCTGCTGAGCGGGGCGGCGGTCTTCGTCTGCCCATCGGTGTACGAGCCGTTCGGCCTTGTCAACATCGAGGCGATGGCCTGCGGGACGGCCGTGGTGGCATCCCGGGTGGGCGGCATTCCGGAGATCGTGGTGGAGGGCGAGACGGGCTACCTGGTGGATTGGGACGAGGCGGACCCACCGGCCTTCGCGCGGGGGCTGGCCACCCGCATGGAGCAGGTGCTCGGGGACCGCGATCTCGCCGAACGCATGGGCCTGGCGGGTCGAGCGCGGGTGCTGGAACAGTTCACGTGGCCGGCGATCGTCGATCGCACGGTTGCCCTGTACCAGTCGCTGCTGGGCTGAAACAGGTCGCGGGTGCCGCTGGGGCGGCACCCGCGATGGGGGTAGGGGAAAGCCACGTCAGGGCCTCGCAGCGGAGACGCGAGGATCGAGTTCAGGATGACCCGGAACCTGACGGTTCACCACCGACAGCACCCCCACAGTCGTCCCATGCGGGTCTGGGCAATGAGCGGCCCGGCGGGCGTGCAGGGATCAGATCCTCTCAGTGGGGTTACAAGCACGGAGCCGCGAAGACGCACGAAGCTGG
>DASYBH010000114.1:0-4576 GCA_036500885.1 Candidatus Dormiibacterota bacterium | reverse complement strand
GAGCCCGGCGTGCTGGCGGAGGCGAACCGGAACATCCTGTACGTGGACGAGGTGAACCTGCTGGACGACCACATCGTGGACGTGCTGCTGGACGCGGCGGCGATGGGTGTGAACGTGGTCGAGCGAGAGGGGGTGTCGGTGACGCACCCGGCGAGGTTCATCCTGGTGGGGACGATGAACCCGGAGGAGGGTGAGCTGCGGCCGCAGCTGCTCGACCGCTTCGGGCTCTGCGTGGACGTGGAGGGCATCCGCGACCTGGACCGGCGCGTGGAGATCGTCGAGCAGCGCGCGAGCTGGGAGGGTGACCCTGTCGCCTTCTTCCAGCGGCACGCCTCCGTCGAGGAGCATGTGCGCGTCCGGATCGCGGAGGGCATCTCGACGTTCCCGGAGATCGACCTGCCGCGCTCGATCCTGCGCCTGATCGCCCAGATCAGCATCGCCCTGGAGGTCGACGGGCACCGCTCGGACCTCGTCTGCGCCCGCGCGGCGCAGGCCAAGGCGGCGTACGACAGCGCCGGGGTGGTGGAGCTCTCCCACGTCACCGAGGTGGCCCAGATGGTGTTCAGCCACCGGCTCAGGTCCGTCCCCTTCGGGAAGGCGGGGCCGAACCTCGGTGAGGTGATCTCCCGGATCGTGGGTCAGGTCGCCTCCTGACGGAGGCGACCTGTGGAGCTCAGGCGGTTTTCAGGTGGAGCGGCGCTGGCGGAAGCCGCCGCTCAGGGCGTGGACGAGCAGCAGCAGGACGAACGCGCCCACGAAGGCGACGACGATCTCGGGGATGACGCCGGTTCCGAGGCTGATGCCGAACTGGCCGAAGATCCAGCGGCCAAGGAAGGCGCCGATCACGCCCAGGACCATGTCGAGGAGGATGCCGCTGCTGCGGCCGTGGACGGCCATGCTGGCCAGGATCCCGGCCACCAGACCGGCCACCAGGAAGATCAAGGTGTCCGTGCTTCCGAGGCTGATGCTCGGCAGTTGGATCGTCACGTTTCGGTTCTCCCCCAACCCAGATAAGCGGGACTGACTGGTGTCACTGTAGCTGCAACTGTTTAGTGCGTCAAGCGTTGGGAGAGTGGGACGGGACGGCCGGGCCCGCCGGGGGTCACCGCCGCCGGCGTCAGGTTCGCGAGAGGCGTAATGACTGTCATCGTTTCCACCGTCCCCAACATTCAAATATTACAGCAGTGCTATCACTATACATGGTCGCGTAAAGCGGGTCCACTGTCGTGTTGGGCACGCTGACGCCCGGGAACCGATAAGCTAACCCAGCGAATGGTGCAGACCCTGAACATCACCGGGGCCGAGGACGTCCGCTGGCGGCTGGACGAGCTGTACTCCTCCCCGGATGACCCCAAGATCGAGCAGACGCTGGCCGCGGCCCTCGACTTCGCGCGGGAGTTCGAGCAGAGCTACAAGGGCCGCATCGCCCAGTTGGCGCCGGCCGACTTCGCCGGCATGATGGACGACCTCGGCCAGCACTACGTCCGGAGCACCAGGCCGGCGCTTTACGCGCACCTGCTCCACACCCTGGACACGCGCGACCACGCGGCTGGGCGCCTGATGATGCGCAACCGGGAGGCGGCGGCCGAGCGCGGCCGGCACATGGTCTTCTTCGGTCTGGAGGTCGCCCACCTCACCGACGAGCAGTGCGCGCGGCTCTACGCCGACCCGAGCGCCGCCCGCTACCGCCATGCCGTCGAGCAGGAGCGACGCTACCGGAACCACCAGCTCAGCGAGGTGGAGGAGCGGCTGCTCACGGAGATCAGCCCGGCCGGCACCAGCGCCTGGACCCGGCTGTACGAGGAGCTCTGCTCGGCCGTCCGGGTCGAGATGGACGGCGGCGAGGTGCCCCTGGCCACCGCGCTGTCGATGGTGCGGGAGGCCGACCGAACGGTTCGGGAGGCGGCCAGTCACGCCATCACGGGCGCGCTGCGGCGGGACGCGCGCACCCGGGCGTACATCTTCAACGTGGTGCTCAACGACAAGGCGATCAGCGACCGCCTCCGCAAGTACCCCACGTGGATCAGCTCGCGCAACCTCGGCAACGAGACGTCGGACGCGGCGGTGCAGGCCCTGGTCGAGGCGGTGACGGGCCGCTACGACCTCGTCGCGAGGTACTACCAGGCCAAGCGCCGGCTGCTGGGCCTGGACCAGCTCTTCGAGTGGGACCGGTACGCTCCGATCGACGAGGCCACCCGCCACATCACGTGGCCGGACGCCAGGGAGATGGTGCGGTCCTCGTACCACCGCTTCTCGCCGAGGGCCGGGCGGATCGTCGACGACTTCTTCACCAGGAGCTGGATCGACGCCCCGGTCGTCGACGGCAAGGAGGGCGGCGCCTACTGCGCGTTCGCCACCCCGAACCTGCACCCGTTCGTGATGATGAACTTCACCGGCCAGCTCAACGACGCCCTGACGCTGGCCCACGAGCTGGGCCACGGCCTGCACGACGTGCTGGCCGCGGAGCGCAACCACGTCTTCGACTACCACCCGCCGCTGACCCTCGCCGAGACCGCATCGGTGTTCGGCGAGACGCTGACCTTCGACGCGGTGATGGCCGAGGAGAAGGACGCCCGGATCCGGCTGTCCCTGCTGTGCCACCAGGTCGAGGACGCCTTCGCGACGATCTTCCGCCAGGTCGCCATGAACCGCTTCGAGGACGCGGTCCACACCGCGCGCCGGACGGAGGGCGAGCTGTCCACCGACCAGGTGGGCCGGTTCTGGCAGGAGCAGATGAAGGCCATGTTCGGCGACTCGCTCACCCTGACCCCCGAGCACGAGGTCTGGTGGAGCTACGTGGAGCACTTCGTGCACGTGCCCGGCTACGTGTACGCGTACGCGTTCGGCAACCTGCTGGCGCTGTCGATCTACCAGCGCTACCGCGAGGTCGGAACGCCGGCCTTCGTCGACGCCTACCTGGACTTCCTCGCCAGCGGCGGCTCGATGGCCCCCGACGAGGCGGTGCGCAAGGTCGGCATGGACATCACCGACCCGGGCTTCTGGGACGCCGGCCTGGACATCCTCGGCGGCATGGTCGCCGAGGTGGAGAGGTTGGCCCCAGAGTAAGACGCCCCCGCGACGCGAGGGGAGGGCCAATCGAGGCCCGTCGAGCCCGGCCGTTCGTACATTCAGCACATTCGTCCAGGCGGCATTTTCGAGGCTGACGGGGCGCGCGAGGCGTCGTAGCCTGGGTTTCAGGCCTCCCCTTGCGTACCCTGAGCCGCCTCTTCGAGCCGGAGGCGGTCGTCGCTGGCGATCAGGCGACCGCCGAGATGGAACCCGGTCTCCGGGAGGCGACCCGTCTCTCCGCGGACGGCAGCTGGTGGTGGGACGGCCGGCGGTGGATCGCGACGTCCACGCCGGACGGCTTCTGGCGGTGGGACGGCCGGCGCTGGCGCCCCACCATCGAGGCGGAGGGTCTTCGCGCTCGCGACCTGGCGACCACCCTCGCGTTCCTCGCCGAGGAGCGCTACGCGAGGGCGGCGGCGATCCTCCTGGCGCGGGCCGGTGAGTGGCAGCCCCGGGGCGAGCCGCGCGCACTGCTGTCGAACGCCGCGGCCATGCGCCGGCGGCTGCTGCGCGCGGAGCGGGCCTTCGCCGGCGGCGCCGCCGCTCCCTCCAGCCTGCTGCAGAGGATGCGCGCCAGGCCGGAGGACCGCCGGCGCATCGAGGACGAGCAGGCGCTCCAGGACACGAGCTACCGCACGCTGATGGTGCGGCTGGGCCGCCACGCGCCGCGACCGACCGTCAAGGAGGCGGACGACCTGCTGGAGATGGCGCGTCTGCTGGACGACCGCGCGACCCGGCTCACCGACGCGCTGACAGCGGCCGACCACGCGGAGCGCGCCCGTGCGCGTGCCATCGAGGCGGCCCGCCTGGACGTCGAGGCGGCCGAGGTCGCCAACCGGGAGGCGATGGAGTCGGCGGTCATGGCGCTGGCTCGCGCCGAGGAGGAGCGCGAGGAAGAGCGGCGCGCCGCGCGCTCCCGGCTGCGGGCAACGCTCGAACCGCCCGGTGAGCCGGTGGCGGAGGTCGGCGCGCTCATCGTCCGCGGCGGCTTCGTGGAGACGCCGGGGGGGCGCCTGGCCACCTCCGGGCTCCGAGCGGCAGCCGGCTCGGCGGTGACGCTGTGGCGCCAGCGACGTGACCTCCTGCAGGACCTGGTGCTGCTGGAGACCGCCGAGGCGCAGGACTTCCTGCGCTGCCTCAGCGAGCGCCGGCGCGACCTGTTCGTCCTCCTCAACGGGCGGTCGCACTCGCTCCTCTGGCGCTGCCCGCCGGGCCTGGAGAAGCCGCTCCGCCAGTTGGTGACCGCGGTCAACCGGCGGTCATCGGCCGCGGTCGAGGTGCCGGCGCAGGTCACGGGCGGCGACGACCGGACGTCGGAGGCGGTCGCCGCGGCCCGCCAGGCGCTGGGCAGGGTGGAGGCGGAATCGGGGCGCGCGCTCGAGGCTGCGCGGCAGCGGCTGGAGCGAGCGATGGCCGAACCGCCCGAGCTGGCGGCGGCTCACCAGGCCATCGCGTCCGAACTGCGCGCCGTGGCCACACCGCCTCGCCCTCTGCACGCCAGCGCGTA
>DASYBH010000113.1:0-4394 GCA_036500885.1 Candidatus Dormiibacterota bacterium | reverse complement strand
CCCCTGGCCAGGGCCGCCGCCCCCGATCTCGCCCGAACCACCTCACCCGCAGCCTGACACTCCCCCCCTATCTGACCCCGGGGGGTCAGGGGGGGCAAGTCGACTTCCTTACTCCCCCTCATCTACCGGGGGGTCAGGTCGTCTTCCTTAACCCCGCCCTCACCCATGCTTAACCACAAGAACGGAGTCTTCAGGCATGAGACGCGCGATCTTCCTCGCCCTCGCCGCCGCGGTGCTGATGCCCGTGATCGTGCCGGTACCGGCGGCGGCGGCATCCGGCGCCGACGTGCTGTCCCGGGTCCAGCACATCGTGGTTGTCTACCAGGAGAACTGGAGCTTCGACAGCCTGTACGGCAAGTTCCCCGGCGCGAACGGCCTCGCGAACGCCGGCGCGACCGCCAAGCAGGTCGACAGCAACGGGCAGCCCTACGACGCGCTGCCCCAGCCCATCAACACCACCCTCAAGCCGGCGGCGGCCGACTCGCGCTTTCCGGCCAGCCTGCCCAACGGGCCGTACGACGCGGCCCAGTACGTGCCGGACGACCAGATGACCGGCGACCTGGTCCACCGCTACTACCAGGAGCAGTACCAGATCGACGGCGGCAAGATGGACAGGTTCGTGGCCCTCAGCGACGCCGGCAGCCTGGCCATGAGCTACTACGACGCGACCAACCTGCCCGAGGGCAAGCTGGCCCAGCAGTACGTGATGGACGACAACTTCTTCCACGCCGCGTTCGGCGGCTCATTCCTCAACCACTTCTACATGATCTGCGCCTGCGCGCCGTCCTTCTACAACTCCCCCGCCAGCGCGGTGGCCAAGCTGGACGCCAGCGGGATCATGACGACGGACGGCTCCGTCACCCCTGACGGGTACGCCGTCAACACCACGTTCAGCGTCAACACCCCACACCCCGCCACGGCGGCGGCGGCCGCGCTGCTGCCCAACCAGGACCTGCCCAACATCGGCGACCGGCTGAGCGACAGGAACGTCAACTGGGCGTGGTACGCGGGCGGCTGGAACGACGCGATGGCCGGTCATCCGGACACGCTGTTCCAGTTCCACCACCAGCCGTTCGTCTACTTCACGCGCTACGCGGACGGCACGCAGCTCAAGAAGGAGCACCTCAAGGATGAGCAGGACTTCCTGGCCGCTGCGAAGGACGGCTCGCTGCCGGCGGTCTCGTTCGTCAAGCCCATCGGCGCGAACAACGAGCATCCCGGCTACGCGGACCTGCTCAAAGGTCAGCAGCACGTCGCCGACCTGGTCCAGGCGGTGCAGCAGAGCCCGAGCTGGAAGGACACGATGGTGGTGATCACCTACGACGAGCACGGCGGTCGCTGGGACCACGTCGCGCCGCCCAAGGTCGACAAGTGGGGGCCCGGCGTCCGGGTGCCGACCATCGTGATCTCGCCGCTCGCCAGGAAGGGCTTCGTCGACCACACCCAGTACGACACGACCTCGATCCTGCGCACCATCGAGGATCGCTGGAACGTGGCGCCGCTGGGCCCGCGTGACAGGGCCGCGAAGCCGCTGACGAATGCGCTCGACGTCAGCCAGGCGGCCGCCCCCGCCACCTCCACCTCGGGCAATCCCTCGGTGGCGCTGATCGTGATCGGGGCGCTGGTGGTCCTGGCCATCGCCGGCCTGGGCGCCGGGATCCTCGTGCGCAGCCGGCGCTCCACCTAACGCTTCCGCACCGCATCCGACTCTGACCGGCGGCGGGCTTGGCCCGCCGCCGGTCAGCCCGTGCTCTTCCCTGAGCCGCCCGACGGGCGGCTGGAACCTACGCTCAACAGATCCTGAGCTCGGAGCCGGTCCCCGGCGGCGCCGCCCCGGCGACCTTCAGCATCGCCGCCGCCGGCACCGACAGCGGGCGCGTGGTCCTGGTCAGCAGCAGGTCGGTGTCCAGGCGGCCACCGTGCACGGTCGGTCCGAACGGGCTCCAGAAGGCCCCGTCGGCGGTGATGGTCAGCTCGGCCGGGAGGTCGCGCAGCCCGGCGCTGACGCCGAGGCCATGGTCGACCGCCCGGCCCCTGCGGACGATCGGGCGGACCACGTGGTCCTCGTCGGGCACACCGAGCGAGCGGTGGAGCTCGCACAGGCGGGCCAGCGCCTCGGGAGTCAGGCCCTCGCTGGTCGTGGCGATGCGGACGCGCAGGCCGATCTCGCGCAGCCGGCGGATCGCGTCGACGGCCCGCACGAAGCTGTGCGCCCCGCGCAGCGCGTCGTTGGCGTCCGACTCGGCGCTGTCGAGCGAGAGCTGGACCGCGGCGTCGAGCCGGGCCAGCGGGGCCAGCTCGGCCACCAGGCGGCGGTTGAAGAGCGTGCCGTTGCTCAGGACGACCAGCGGCAGCTCCGCCGCCATCTCGGTCAGCACGGCGGGCAGGCCCGGTACGAGGAACGGCTCGCCGCCGGTCACCCCCAGCGCGGCGAATCCGGCGGCTCGCGCCTCCGCGGCCAGCTCGACCATGCGCTCGGGCCCCAGCTCGCGCCCGGTCACCGATGGCGCCGACTCTGTCAGGCAGTACGCGCAGGTCAGGTTGCAGCGGTAGTTGGCGTAGAGCCAGAGACGACCTCCGATCGTCCCCGCCTCGACGGCCTCGCCGACGGCGGCGGTCATACCGGCAGCTCCAGGGCCGTCGCGAACCGATTGAGCATCACCGTGGCCGAGCCGAGCGTGACCAGCTCCACCATCTGCGGCTCGTCGAAGTGCGGGCGCAGGAGGTCCACCGCATCCCCGGGCCGGTGCGAGAGCGCCTCGGAGAACGCCACGACCGCCAGCTCCACGGGCCCGAAGCTGGACGGCGGCGACGCCTCGCCGCGGAGCGCCGCCACCTCAGCGGCGTCGAAGCCCATCCGCCGGGCGACGCTCGTGTGCGACTCCGTGCAGTAGCGGCACCGGTTGGCGGCCGAGACCCTGAGCACCACGATCTCCTTGAGGCGGGCGGGGACGCTGGTCGGACCGTACACGGCGCCGAGGAACGGCAGCACGACGTCCATCAGCTCGGGCACCTGGGCCAGCGCCGCCGCGATCGGGCCGGGGTCGCCGCCCTCGTAGTAGGGTCGCGCCAGCAGCGGCGCCCGCTCCGAGGTTACCAGTTCGACCTTCGCCATGCTACCCCGCCTCCTTCGCGCATTGTAGGGCTGACAACCAGGCGGCCACGGCGGGGGCCGCCGACGGGTCATCGGCCAGCTGGCCGGCCAGCCGCTCCAGGTCCGCGGCCGTGTCCACGTCCGGCCAGGCCGCCAGCCGAACCGGGTCGCCCAGCGCCGCGCTCGTGTGCTCGAGGACATCGGCGCCTCCCATGCGCACGCCCAGGAAGGCCTGCCGCCGCCGCGCGAGGGACACGCCCCGCCGGAGCCCGACCAGGTAGTAGCCGCCGTCCTCACCAGGGCCGAGCACCACCGGCGCCGAGCGCAGGGCGCCGGCGGCGTCCAGCACGAGGCAGGCCGGCAGCGTGGGCGCGTCGGCGCTCACCGCGATCGTGAACGGCGCCGTCAGCGACGACACCTCGAGCAGCGCCTCGCCCAGGCCGGGCCGGCGCTGCACGAGGCAGGGCAGGCCGGTGAGCTCGCGCACGCGGACGGCGTCGGCGGCCGACGGGGTCATCGCCATCACGTCCAGGCCGGCGACCCTGCCGGCCGCGAGGACACGCCGGCCGGCGTCCCGCAGGCAGGCCGTCCAGAATCCCTCGGCGGCCTCCGCCCCGAGCCCGTTCGCCAGCCGCGTCTTGCTGTGGCCGCGGCGCGGCGCCTTGGCCATCAGCACCAGCACGCCACGCCGGCGGGTTGCACCGACCGCATGGCGCAGCATCGCCCGGCCGGCGCGCAGCGACGGCCCCAGCCGGCCCGACACCTTGCTCTCACCTCCCGCACGGGGGAGGAAGGCGGCCGGCACCTCCACCACCCGCAGGGCCGGATGGGCGAGGGCGCGTCCCACCAGCTGGACCGTCCAGCCGTAGCCGAGCTCGTCCAGGCCCAGCGCCTGCAGGGCGTCACGGCGCAGCACCTTGGCCGGCGGAAGGTCGTGGACCGGCCGGCCGGTCCGGCGCCGGATGACCGCGGACACCAGGGCGTTGCCCAGGGCGGCGTGCCAGGGCATGGCGCCGCGCGCGACCTCGAGCCGCCGGCCCAGCACCACGTCGGCGTCGTGCGCGGCGGCCGCCAGCCGCGGCAGATCGGCGGGATCGCAGGAGCCGTCCCCATCCAGGAAGGCGACGAGCTCATGGCCGCGCACCGCCTCCGCACCGGTCTGGCAGGCCAGGCCGTAGCCGCGCCGGCGCTCCTCGAGCACGAGGGCGCCCGCCTCCCTCGCCAGCCGCTGCGTGGCGTCCGTCGAACCGGCGTCCACCACGGCCACGCAGCAGGCCCCGGCCGCACGCAGGCCCCGCAC
>DASYBH010000112.1:0-2741 GCA_036500885.1 Candidatus Dormiibacterota bacterium | reverse complement strand
GTCCAGCAGGTTCACCTCGTCCACGTACAGGATGTTCCGGTTCGCCTCCGCCAGCACGCCGGGCTCGAAGCGCCGGGAGCCCTCCTTCAGGGCCGCCTCCAGGTCGATCGTGCCCACCACCCGGTCCTCCGACGCGTTGATCGGGAGCTCCACGACTCGCATGCGACGCGTGGTCCTCGGCAGCGGGTTCTCGCCGTCCTCGAAGCGAAGCCGGCAGTCTCCACACAGCGACTCGACGTCCTCGGGCTGACACCCGAAGTGGCAGCCCTCGACCACGTCCTGCTCCGGGAGCAGGCGCGCAAGCGCGCGGACGGCCGTCGACTTGGCGGTGCCCTTCTCTCCGCGGATCAGGACGCCGCCGATTGCCGGGTTGATGGCGTTCAGGATCAGGGCGAGCTTCATGCGCTCCTGGCCCACGATCGCGGTGAAGGGAAACGTATAGCGCTCTACGGCCACGCCGACCAATGTTAAGAGGGACAGGGACGTAACCCGACGGAGTATCGCCAACCACGGTGAAAAAACGAGCACTTCTCGTAGTGACGGTCACCGCCGTCGTGGCCGCGGCCTGCGGCGCACAGGCTCGGTCGCCGGCCGCTCCCGCCGCGGATCGCGCCACCCAGGCGACCGCTCCAGCGGCCACGTCCATGCCGGTGGCCACGCCCGTCCCGACCTCCCCTCCGGCGCCCACCCAGGCCCCGGCAGCTCCGACTCCGCCCCCGGCCCCCGCCGCCCAGACCTTCGCGCTGGGAGGCAACGGCTCGGTGAGCGTGACGACCACGGGCGGCTCGTCGACGATCACCGTCACGGTCTCGGGGCTGGCCGCGATCGCCCATGCCGTGCACCTGCACATGGGCTGCACGGGCAGCCCGAACGCCCACCTCTACACGATCGGCACGATCGGCAGCGCGGGGACGGCCGCCATCACCGTGCCCAGCCGCGAGCTGGGCGCGACGGTCATCGTCTACCCGGACGCGTCCGCGACCGGCAGGCCGATCCTCTGCGGCGCGACCGCCTGAGTCCGGCGGAGCTCACGAGGGAGCTCAGCGCTTCTTGAGCTGGCGCGCGACCGCCGACGCGATCTCGTCCCGCGAGAGGTCGTACAGCCCGTAGTAGCGCGCGCCCATCCGCTCCGCCAGGTCGGCGCACGCGTTGATGGCGTAGGTCTGGTACATCGGCGCCACACGGGCCAGGTGCTGGACCGACGGCAGGTGGCTGAAGTCGCGGGCCGAGTCGATCACCAGCGCGTCGATCTTCTCCGCGTTGATCAGGCCCGCTACCTTCTGCGCCTCGATCAGCGGCTCCTCCTTGAACAGGGAGATGTTGCCGCGACCATCGGAGATCAGCACCAGCAGCGGCCTGACGGACGGGTCCCGGGTCAGCTCGGTCCTGATCACCTTGTAGCCGGCCATCAGGCCGTGCGTCAGCGGCGTGGTGCCGCCCACCGACATCCGCTCCAGGCGGCGCTGGGCCAGTGACACGCTGGACGTCGGCCGCAGGACCACCTCCGCCGACCGGTTCTTGAAGACCACCACCGCGACCCGGTCGCGCCGCACGTACGCGTCCTGGAGGAGCGAGAGGATGGCGCCCTTGGTCGCCGCCATCCGCTGCTCCGCGTCCATCGAGGCGGACGCATCCACGACGAACACGATGAGGTTGCCCACCTTGCGCTCGCGCACCTTCTGGTGCAGGTCCTGCTGCTCCAGCAGCATCCGCTCGCCCGCCTCGCGCCCGCGCTCGATCTGGTACGGCGCCGCGGCGCGCACCGTGGCGTCGACCGCGAGGTCGGTCACCCGCTCCTGGTTCTGGGAGCGGACGTAGCGGCCGCGCCGGTCGGGCGACCTGGTGGACGCCCGCTTGCCGGACTGCTTGCGCGGCGCCCGCTTCCGGGGCAGCTCGATGCGCTTCAGCGCGAACACGTCGGCCGCGTCGGGCACCGCCTCCGAGCCGCTCGCGCTCCCGCTGGCGACCCCCTCGTCCGCGCCCGCCGCCTGCTGCCCGCTGTCCGCCTGGCTGGCCTGCTGCTCATCGGCGCCCACCTGCTGCTCGGCGTCACCGGCGCTGGGCTGGGAGCTGTCGCCGCGCTCCGGCTGCTCGTCGTCGCCCTCCTGCCGCTGGGCCTCTTCCGGCTGGGAGGGGTCCTGCTGGTCGCGCTTGATCTGCGCGCGGGCCCGATGCGCGAGCGCCAGCTCGGCCGCGTCGTAGATGTCGTCGCGACTCGGCGATTCGTGCCCGCGCAGAGCCGCCAGGGCCCGCGCGGTCTGGCCGGTGACCACGTCACCCCGGTGACCCTGGACGCCGGCCTCCAGGCAGATGGCCGAGATCAGGCGGGCGTGCGCCGGGGCCAGCCGGACGCGGGGAAAGCCGGCGATGGCCGACACGATCGTCGAGGCGACGTCGGCGTCGGCGTCCCGGAAGCGGTCCGCGAAGCCCGGCTCGCCTGTGCGGAAGGCCGAGTCCCGCTCGGCGATCTCCACGCGCTGGTCGGGGTCGCGGATGCCCTCCACGTCCACGCAGAGCCCGAAGCGGTCGAGCAGCTGCGGCCGCAGCTCACCCTCCTCCGGGTTCATCGTCCCCACCAGGATGAACCTCGCCGGGTGCGCCACCGACACCCCCTCTCGCTCGACCACGTTCACACCCATCGCCGCCGCGTCCAGCAGCACGTCCACGATGTGGTCGTCCAGCAGGTTCACCTCGTCCACGTACAGGATGTTCCGGTTCGCCTCCGCCAGCACGCCGGGCTC
>DASYBH010000111.1:0-1968 GCA_036500885.1 Candidatus Dormiibacterota bacterium | reverse complement strand
CCCTTCGGGCCACCACTCCGGACCAGCCTGGACGGCGGCTGCACCGGGGCATCAAGGTTGAACCTTCGGCGCTGCGCGACCTTGACGCCCCTCCGTTTCGCGTCGGAAGGTACGCCCATCTAGCCTCGATCGTTCAGTAAGCGAGCCGAGCCGGCACTGAAGTGGTCGTGGGCGGTCGTCGGTGACGACGACGATGCCGGTAGATGGCGGGCGGGACGTGTCTGTCCGTGGGGCTGAACGTCGTGAGCGGGGATGGCCCTGATCGGCGGGGTTGACGAGCGCGCGCCGTCCTGGTTTGCCCTGGGTTGCGGGGTTCGGGACGGCCGATCAGGTGGCGGGCAGGGAGCGGAGGCGCCGAAAGGCGGCGGCGAGCAGCGAGGCCCAGGGCCAGGAGCGCTGGAGGCGGAGGAACACGCGGCGACCACTGCGAGCGAGGCGGCCGGCGACGTGGAGAAGTCGATGGCGGAGCGTCTTGGGTTCCCAGCAGCGCGCCTCCCCGTCCAGGCAGAGTCGCTGGAAGAAGGTGAGCAGATCCTGGGCGGCGAGCACGAGCTCCAGCCAGACCTGGTTGGCGGCGAACTGGCGGAAGGGGAAGCTGCGCAGCCCGGTGTCCTTGCCGCAGCGGATGCGGTCCTCGACGCGAGCGTGGCCGCGGTGGCGGGCCTCGAGCTGGGCCAGGTCGGCGTCGTCCTGGTCGGTGATGAAGACCTGGAAGCGGAAGCCCTGGTGGTCGGTGAAGGTGAGCTGGGCGCCGGGATGGGGGCGCTCGCGTCGGCAGATGGCGCGAGTTCCCTGGGGCCACGCCGACAGGTCGAGGTTGGTCAGCTCGCAGACGGCAGCGCCCTCGCGCTGCTCGCCGGCCTGGGTGATGGCCGGCACCCAGGCGCTCTCAGGCATGGCCAGGATGGCGTCGCGAACGGGCTCGGTGAGATCGAAGCTGATCGAGAAGCGGATCTCGAACGCGCGCAGCTCGTTCACGAAGTCGTGCGTGGCACCGCCGGAGTCGGCGCGGGCCACGATCTCCATGCCCCAGCCCGGCTCGGGCAGCTGCTCCAGCGCCTGCTGGAGGACGGCGATGTGGTCGGCCGCGGTGTTGGCGCCGGCGTTGCCCGGACGCAGAAGGCCGGCCAGCGCCTCGCTGCTCTCGTCCAGGTAGCAGACCAGCGGATGGAACCCGAACCCGCCCTTGAAGTTGCCCGCCGCCCCTTCCTTCTCGGAATGGGCGGTGATCAGCGTGGCGTCGAAGTCCAGCGTGATCCGCTCCGGCGCCAGCCCCTTCGCCCAGGTCCGCTCGCGCGCACGCCGACGTGCATCTCGCAGCACGCTGAGCCGCTCGGGCGTGATCGCGGCGATGACCCGCCAAGCGGTCGGCGACGACGCCACCTCGCCGAACAGCTCGGGCTGCTCGCGCAGCACGCCGAGGTCGGCCAGGCAGTCGCCGCCGTCCGCGATGGCCACGACCAGGTCCCGCACCACCCGGCCGGGATCGTGGGCCGACCGTCGCCGTCGAGTCGGTGCCAACCCCGCCGACAGCGCCGCCGTCCAACCGAGGCGGTCGGCGAGCTCGGTCAGGGCGGCACTCCCCGCATGGCTGGCAATTCCGGCGCCGTCGGTGGTGACGATGAGAGTGCTGCGGCGGCTGGTAGTCTTCACCTTCAAGGTGCTCTCCTTGGTTGGGGTGCTGGGACGTGTAGCAACGCCAGTATCCAACTCAGGAGAGCCCTTCTTCTACCCCTCCGGCCGCCGTGCCGCCTGCCTTACTGAAAGGTCGAGGCTAGAGCGGCCGCTCGATCCCGCACTTGCATGGTCAACTCGTGCTTCGGGGTCGTCGACGCTTCCACTGCCTTCCGCGAGTCCGGTCCCACCCGTCGACCCATCGCTCGACGTCCTCACCGCCGGCGCGCCCGCCCGGTGGCGACCGGCTATGCTGGACCGCGCAGCAGAGGCACGTGGGTGATGTCCAGCGCC
>DASYBH010000110.1:0-4530 GCA_036500885.1 Candidatus Dormiibacterota bacterium | reverse complement strand
CGTGTGTCTGGAAGAGGACGTAGCGGCCCTGGACGCGGCTGCCGTGGAGGGTGATCATCACCTCGCGCTTGGGCCCGTCCATCTGCCACTTGTGCGTCTCGTAGGTGCCGCTGTCCCAGATGGTCACCTGGCCCGCCCCGTAGCTGCCCAGCGGGATCTGGCCCTCGAAGTCGCCGTACTCGAGGGGGTGGTCCTCCACGTGCACCGCGAGGTTGTTGCGCCGCGGATCGTCCGGCACGCCCCGCGGGAGCGCCCAGGAGACCAGCACGCCGTCGCGCTCCAGGCGGAAGTCCCAGTGCAGGCGTCTCGCGTGGTGCTCCTGCACCACGAAGCTCGGGAGCGAGTCCTCCGCCGCCTCGCCTGTCGCTCCCGAGGGCTCGGGCGTGTCGCGGAAGTCACGTTTGGCGCGATAGGGGCCCAGCGTTCCCATGACTCCAAGGTAACGGTGTGGCGCGCTCAGGCTCGGGCGCGGGATCGTCGTGACCGTCATTCCAGCCTCCGCAGCCAGCGGTGCAGCGGCCGGAGCCGGGCCAGGCCGGCGGCCAGCAGCTCCGGCAGCACGGGACCGAGCACCGCTTCGGGCATCGTCTCGGGGAGGGACTCGAGTCGCTCCGCGCGAAGCCCGAGCCGTCTGAGCAGCGTGGCGCGCTCGTGGTCGGCGGGGAACGGCCTCGGCGTGCGCTGGAGGCAGGAGCCGCCGACCCGCAGGCCGGCGGTCGCCAGCCGGTTGAGGATGCCGACCAGCTCGCGGCCGGTCGATGGCTGATCGACGAGCTCGCGGTAGCGGACCAGCAGGTCGGGAGGGAACAGCGTGATGCCGGCTCCCAGCACCAGCTGATCGGGGGTCACGCGGACGAAGAAGCCGGGATGCCGGTGGCTCGGACCGCGACCCTCCCAGAACCAGAGCTCCAGGTGGGTGCGGAACGGCCGCTCCTTCCTGTAGCGCGCGTCGTGCTGCATGCGCAGGACGGAGCCGCCCACCCTGGGCTCCGCGCGCAGACCGGGGGAGATCCGCTCGCGGAGCAGGGGGCCGAGCTCGACGACCAGGTCGAGCGCCGGCTCCACCAACAGTTCCTGGAAGAGCTGGCGCCGCGGTGTGTACCAGGCCCGGTTGTTGTTGTCCTCGAGCTGCCTGAGCAGTTCGAGGCCCTCACGGCTGAACCCGGCGAATCGACGGGGCGAAGCGGTGACTGCGTGCATTCAGGTACCTCCGGCCAGTCATGCTGCCGGCAGCGGAGGTGATTGCCATCCCACCCCGTTAAGAGGGTGGAGGCGCCTGGCCTCCACCAGCTCTCATCGAGGCTCGGGGCAGCGCTGAAGGCTTGCGCCCGTCACCCCAGGCGAAGCGTGGCCAGGGGCTCCAGCCGGGCGGCCTTCATCGCGGGGTAGATGCCCGCGATCACCGCCACCGAGACCGCCACCGCCAAACCGGCCGCGGGCACCCAGGGCTCGATCACCAGGACCCAGTTCCGATCGAGGGCCACCGCGGCGACGAAGCCCGCACCGCTCAGGATGCCCAGCACGCCGCCGATCACGCCCACGAAGAGCGCCTCCGCGAAGAACTGGGCTCCGATCAGGAAGCGGCTGTGACCGACGGCCCGGCGGATGCCGATCTCGGCCTGCCGCTGGATCACCGAGATCGACATCACATTGGCGATCCCGAGGCCTCCCACCAGCAGCGCCAGCGCGGCCATCGCCAGGCCGGTGTTGCGCAGCGTGGCGTCGACCTTGGCGCTGGCGCTCAGGAGGTCCGAGGGGACGCTGACGATCGGGTTCCCGGGACCTCCGTAGGTCACGGCGGTGGGAAGGATCGAGGCGGTTGCCTGGGTCGTGCCCTCGACGACGCGGACGTACAGCGTCGAGGGGGTGCCGTCGTCCGACCAGTCGTTGACGGCCGCCGTGCGGGTGATCAGGACGCTGTTGTCGAGGTCGGAGAGCAGCGGCACCGGCTGCAGCACGCCCACCACGGCGTAGGGCCTGCCGTTGAGCAGGATGGTCCGCACCTCGCCCGGGACGAGGCCGTACACCTGCGCCAGGTTGGCGCCGATCACCACCGCCCGATCGCCGGAGTCGTTGTCCCAGGAGTTGAGGAACCGCCCCCAGCGCATGCGCGCGCCGACGACGCTGGGCAGCGAGGGGTCCACCGCGCGGATCTGGGTCGCCGCGGCCTGCTCCTCGGACCGGACGGTGTCGGTGTCGCTGACGGTGATGTTGCTCAGGCTCGTGGCGCCGGCCACGGATGTCACGGTCTTCACGTGGCGGACCCGGTCGAGCGACGCGGAGGGGAGCTTCTGGCTCTGGCCGCTGGCGTTCACCACCAGCAGGTTGGTGCCCAGCGACTGCAGCGTGGTCTGGACGTCGCCCTTGGCGCTGTCCGTCAGCCCGATCACACCCATCAGGGCGGCAACGCCCAGCAGCGGCCCCGCCACGATCAGGGCGGTCCGGGCCTTGCGGGCGAAGAGGCCGGCGGTCGCCACGCCGAGGAGGTCGCGGATGTGCCTCATTCGACCCATGCCCCGATGGCGGCGTGGGAAACCCTGTCGGCGACGATCCTTCCATCCAGCATCTCGACCCGGCGCGCGGCGCGTGCCGCCACCGCCGGGTCGTGCGTGACGACGACCACGGCAGCCTCCCGGGTGACAGAGCTCTCCAGGAGCTCCAGCACCTGGGCGGCGTTCTCGGTGTCGAGATTCCCGGTCGGCTCGTCGGCCAGGACCACCCGCGGGTTGGTCACCAGGGCGCGGGCGAGCGCGACCCGCTGTTGCTCGCCACCCGAGAGCTGTGTGGGCCGGTGGTGAGCCCGCTCAGCCAGGCCCACCCGCTCCAGCGCCGCCAGCGCGAGGCGGCGCCGCGTGGCGCTCTCCAGGCCGCGGTAGAGCAGGGCGGTCTCGACGTTGCCGGCCGCGCTGAGGTGTGGGACCAGGTGGAACTGCTGGAACACGAAGCCGATCAGGTCGCCCCGCAGCCGGGAACGCTCCCGGTCGCCGAGCCCGGCCACGTCGACGCCGTTCACTCGCAGCGTCCCCGAGGTGGGACGATCCAGGCAGCCGAGCAGGCCGAGCAGCGTCGACTTGCCGGACCCCGACCGTCCCACGATGGCGCAGAACTCGCCGGGCATGATCGTCAGGCCGACCCCGTCGAGCGCGTTCACCTTGACCTGCTCGCCGTAGGTCCGGGTCACCGCATCGAGCTCGAAGACCGGGGTCACGACTTCGGCCCCAGGACCACGGTCTCGCCGCCGGAGAGCCCGGACTTGATCTCCGTGTAGGCCGCATCCGTCAGGCCGGTGACCACCTGGACCGACCTGATCCTTCCCGTCGCGTCCTGCACCCGGACCTCGGGCTTGCCGGTGGCGTCGGTCACGACCGCGGCCACCGGCACCGCGACCGCGTTCTTCACCTCCTGGATGATCACCGTCACCTTGACCGACGAGCCGTCGAGAACGTCCAGGCCGCTGGCCACGCTGACCGTGCCGCCGTAGGTCTTGTTGCCCTGGGCGTCGGTGGTCGCGCTGTTGTCCAGCGCGGTGATCGTGCCAGTGGCGGTCTTCCCGCTGGCCACGATCTGGGCCTGGACCGGCTGGCCGACCTGCAGCTTCTGACGGTCGGCGGCGGACAGGCTGAGGTGGATCTGCAGCTGTGTGCTGACCACGCTGGTCAGCTCCATGCCGGGGCCGACGAAGTCGCCCATGCGGACCTTCACCGGCCCGATCCGCGCGGGCCAGCCGGCGACCTGGGTATCGGTCATCTTGAGGACGCCGTCCCGCGTGAAGCCGTGCCGCTTCTGCCAGGCCTTGAGCGCGGTGGTGGTGGTGGAGTCGAAGGTCTGGTCGGAGACGGCCCGGCTGGGGTAGAAGCCGTCGCCGCGCAGCATGTCCTTGAGCTGGGCCACGTCGGCGCCGCTGGCGCCCTCCTTCAGGTCCTGCCAGAACGGGAAGTCGCCATTGACGGCGATCACCGGGCGGCCGTCGATCTGGAAGAGCTCGTCGCCGGCGTTGACGGTCTTGCCCTCGTCCACGTCCACCCTGGTGACGCGGCCGGGCCCGGCCGCCCGCAGGGTGCCGAGCGCGACGTGCGACGCCGTGCCCGTGAGCACCGAGGTGTCCCGCAGCGTTATGCGCACCGCCTGCGTGGTGAGCATCGCGCTCGATCTGTCGCCGGCGCTGGCGCTGGCGCCGAAGTTGGGGAGGTGGACCTCACCGGTCGCAAAGAGGGCGGCCGCGACCGCCAGCAGCACGGCGACGGCGGCCGCGAGACCGATTCGTCTCAACATCAGGACCCGCCGGAGACGGAGATGGAGCCGCCGTTGCCCGGGGCGCCGTTGACGCCGCCACCGCCGCCGTTGGTCATGACCGTCCCGTTCATGCCGGCGGCCTTCGAGCACGAGTTCATGTCATTGCCGAACTGGCTCATTCGGGCCGGGTTCCCCTGCGTGTCCGACGGGGGTTCGGGCGGGGTCAGGCCCCCGTTCGAGTCCCTGGTCGGGTCGGCGAGGGTCCAGCCCTTCTGGCGCATGCAGGTGTAGAGCTTG
>DASYBH010000109.1:0-3911 GCA_036500885.1 Candidatus Dormiibacterota bacterium | reverse complement strand
CACGCGAGGTCCTCCAGCCGGTCCTCACTCTCCACCACGCGATTGCCGAACGTCTCGAGCAGACGGAAGCCGAACTCCGGCCGCCGGCGCGCCAGCTGCAGCACCGCGTCTCGCGTCAGACAGCGCAGCTCGGTGTCCTCGACGGCTTCGGCCAGGCCCCGCCGAGCGCGCTCGACGAGGAAGAACGCGGGCGCCGACAGCTCGTCCAGCTCCAGGGTCCGCCCGCCGGGCGCCATGCGGCTCAGCCGCACCCGGCCCCTGCTCACCAGGCACAGCCAGTCGTCCGGAGCGAGCGGCCGGAACGTGGCGCCACGTGGCAGGTGGACGCGGGGCGGCGGTGGCAGGAGTTCGAGCTCCTCGGTCAGGACGGTCTCCAGGTCGGGCACGTGCGCGCCGGGCGGAGTGGACTCCGGATCCGCCTCGACCCGGGTCCGGCGCACGCAGCACACCGGGTGAGGGCTGCCGTCGACCTCCGCGTACGGTCCGGCCAGCGCCGCCAGCCGCGGACCGCGCTGGACGGGCTGGAGCAGCAGCTGCTGGCCGCGAGCGCGGCTGACGTGGTCCAGACCGAGGTGGGCGAGCTCCCGGTCGCGCCGCGCGAGCGAGCACACCGGATCGACGGGGATCCAGCCGCGCTGCGCGACGAACACCTCCGCCCAGAGGTGCTCGTCCATACGCCCGCCGGCCTCCGCGCGGAGCCCGGTCACCAGACGGGTCGGGATTCCCGCCACGCGGCAGAGCTCCACGTAGCGCGGCACGCCTCCCGGCGCGCGGAGGACGCCCGCGACGGCGTCGCGCAGCAGCCCGGCCCGCTCCAGCGGGTCGCCGGCGGCGGCCGCCGCGGCGACCGTGGCGCGCAGCTCCTCGATGGTGGAGCCGCTGCCGGGCAGCACCGCCAGCTCGCGAGCCAGGAGCGGTCCCGAGCACGGCCCGTCGCCGCCGCCGGGCTGGGGGGGCGCGCCCGACGAGCGGACGACGAGGTACGACACCCTGAGCTCGATCGCCGCACGCGAGGGCGGGGGCACACGGAGGTGGATCATCGCGTTGCCGTAGTCCTGGTCGTGGCCGAGCTCCAGCGGTACCTCCGGATGGCCGGTGAGGTCGATCGAGACGTCCAGGACCCGCTGACCGGCGTCGTCGCCGAGCAGCGGGTACCAGAGGTCCAGGATCTGGGCACTGGATGGCACGTCCTCGACGCGGATCCGCTCGGTGAGCCGCAGGCGCCGCTGCCGGGGAATCCCGGCCCCAGTTAACATGACAGCGCAACTATCAGGCATGGACCTGCCTATGCAGTCATGTTAGTCAACTCACCATTGGGATGTGGCAGGCACGATGCGAGCAACCGGCGTCGCGGCCGGTCTCTCACGGTCCCCACGCCGTGGTGCTCGTGCAGGCGCGAACCGGCACCCGAGCGGTGGCAACGGGCTGCCCGGTCCGGCCCCGGCCCGGAGCCCGGGGGACGCGCTCTCCTCGATGTGACCGGGCGCACAGCGCCGGCCTCGCGCGCCGTCGAAAGCTGGGCTCGCGATGTACCAGCAGATCTACGTGCCGGTGGACAACAGCGACCACTCCAACGCCGCGATCGCCGCTGCCGTCTCGCTGGCCCGAGCCACGGGAGCGTCCGTCACGGGATGCCACGTGTACGCCGCCCGCATGCACGACGTGCGATTCAAGCAGATGGAGTACACGCTGCCGGACGAGTACCAGGACGAGCAGGAGCTGGAGCGGCAGCGGAAGATCCACGACTCGCTGATCACGCGGGGTCTGCAGCTCATCTCCGACTCCTACCTCGACGTGCTCAAGGCCGCCGCCGGCGAGGCCGGCGTCGCCGTCGACTACCGGACGTTCGACGGCAAGAACTGGGAGTGCCTGGCCCAGGACATCCGGGAGTCCTCCTACGACCTGGTGATCATGGGGGCGCTGGGCATGGGCGCCGTCGGGGACAGCCAGCTCGGCAGCGTGACCGAGCGGGTCGTGCGGCGGACGAAGGTGGACACGCTGGTGGTGCGCGACCCGCACCTGCTGCGCGAGGGCGGATCGGACCGGATCGTGGCCGGCGTCGACGGCAGCCCCCAGTCGTTCGCCGCCGTGCGGACCGCGATCGAGCTGGGCCGGGTGTTCGGCAAGCGGGTGGAGGCGGTCGGCGTCTACGACCCCTACCTCCACTACTCGATGTTCAACGGCATCGTGGACGTGCTGTCGGCCGAGGCGTCGAAGGTCTTCCGCTTCAAGGAGCAGGAGCAGCTCCACGAGGAGATCATCGACACCGGCCTGGCCAAGATCTACCAGTCGCACCTCCAGGTCGCCGAACGGGTAGCTGGCGAGATGGGCGTCGAGCTGCGCACGCACCTGCTCGACGGCAAGGCCTTCAAGCGCGTGCTCCAGCACGTGCGCGAGGATCCGCCGTGGCTGCTGGCGATCGGCCGCATCGGCGTGCACTCCGGGCCGGAGATGGACATCGGCAGCAACGCCGAGAACCTGCTCCGGCTCGCCCCGTGCAGCGTCCTGCTGTCCAGCCGCACCCACGTGCCGCCGGTGGACGTCCAGGCTGAGGCCAGCGTGAACTGGACCGACGAGGCGCTGGCCCGCATGGAGCAGGTGCCGGCGCACGTGCGGGGCGTCGTGCGCAGCGCGATCTGCCGCTACGCGCTCGAGCGCGGCCACTCCGTGATCAGCTCGTCGGTCATGGAGCGCGCGGTCGGCGACCTGATGCCGGAGCGCCACGCGGCCCGAATGGGCGTCGCGGTCGCGCCCCGGCCGAGCTCGATGCCCGAGGCCGCGGCGACCGCCACGTGGATCTG
The DNA here is from genome assembly GCA_036500885.1 of Candidatus Dormiibacterota bacterium. GTDB lineage: Bacteria > Chloroflexota > Dormibacteria > Dormibacterales > Dormibacteraceae > CF-161. Next base: position 1,110 of record DASYBH010000109.1, on the reverse strand, counting down.
CCGGCGCTGCGGCCGTCCCGCCCGCGACGAGCGGCCCGACGCGTGCCCCGTCTGCGGCTGCACGGACCTCCAGCGCGTGGACAAGGACGCGGTCGCCGCGCGGGCGGCCGGCGAGGGAGGAGTCGAGGACGAGGAGAGCTTCGACGGGTTCCGCGTCAGGTGGACGGTCGAGGGCAAGCGCGCGCTGGAAGCGGTGCCGAAGGGGTACGAGCGGCGCCGCGTCAAGGCGATCATCGAGAAGCGGGCGCGCACGCGGAGGCTGCCGGCCATCACGAAGGAGTTCGCGGAGGCCAACCTCGAGGACGCCCGCCCGCCCGCCGCGCCGGAGCCCGCAGCCGGCTGGGTCGCCGCGCCGCGGGCGGGCGGCGAGGCCCGGCCGGCCTGGACCGACGAGGCGTCGGCGCGTCTCGAGCGCGTGCCCGCTGGGTTCATGCGCTCGCTGGCGGCGACCAAGGTAGAGGAGTTCGCCCGCCGCATCGGCGCCGGCGCCGTCGACGCCGACGTGGTGGAGGGCGGGCTCGCCGACGCGCGCGGCCTGATGGACCAGATGCTCCGGGCCTACGGGCCGGACGCGGCGCGGGCGGCCGCGACGGTGCCGGGGCACGGGGGCGTGCCGGCGGCGCCGGACGTGCCGCACCCCTCACCCGGCTGGACCGAGGACGGCGTCAGGCGCCTCAACGAGGTCGAGGTCCGGGCGGCCGAGAAGTTCGATCCCGCCCGGGCTCGCGAGCTGGCCGAGCACGCCGCCGAGTCGCGGGCCGCGCGCACCGGTGAGGCCATCAACGCCGCGTTCCTGGAGCGCCTGGGCCTGAAGCTGGGCTACGGCCACCCCCTGTCGGCGAAGACGTACGAGCACGCATTCACCTGGACGCCGGAGGCAGAGGAGCGGCTGCGCGAGGTGCCCGAGTTCTGCCGCGAGCTGACCAGGTGGCGAGTCGAGTGGACCGCGTTCAAGAAGGGCCTGGGCGGCGTCATCACGCCCGAGGCGATGGACGTCAAGTACGGCATGTGGGGCGCGGTCTCGCACGCGATCCAGGCCACCGGGACGACGATGGCGTGGGACGAGGACGCCTGGAGCCGCGTCGAGCGCGTGCCGGACTTCGTGAAGGG
>DASYBH010000108.1:0-6515 GCA_036500885.1 Candidatus Dormiibacterota bacterium | reverse complement strand
CTCACTCCTCCCCCGCGAGGGCGGAGCTGGCATCCTGCGTCCGCTCTGGCCACGAATTCTTGCCGGCGACCCAGGCTAGATGGATGATGCCGAATCTGGTGCGGTTCCCGGGCGGATGGGGCCGGTGCCCGTTCGAGCGGCCGATTGTCTGAATGAGTTGCAGCACGAAGCCACGAAGGCCACGAAGACGCACGAAGGATTGGATCTGCCGACGGGCTGGAGCGCCTGGGCTGACCTCGAAACCTTCGTGCGTCTTCGTGCTCTTCGTGGCTTCGTGCTTCAGACCGATTCGGAATCAGTCGTCTTCATCACTGGGGCGCTCTGGTCTGAGCCTTCGGCAGCTCCACCGCTATCTTCTCCAGCTCCGCGCTGGTTCCGTCGATGGTCAGGATGCCGATCGTGCGCTCGCGGCTGAAGCCGGCAGCCGTCGGCGTGGAGACGTTGATGAACCGCGTCCGGCCGTCGGTCTCGTCGCGCCACCGGTGCGTGTGTCCGTGCACGCAGATGTCCAGTTCCGCCGCCCAGGCGTCGGCGCGGCGCGGCGGCCGGTGCACCATGCCCACCTCCAGGCCTTCCAGGCGTCGCCGCACGCGCATCGGGTAGCGCGGGTCGTCCGGCGCGTTGCCGTTCACGGCGGTCAGCGGCTTGCCGAGCGCCCGCAGACCGTCCAGCACCGCCTCGTCCTGCCAGTCGCCGGCGTGCCAGACCTCGTCGACTCCGGCGAAGCGGGCGGCGACGAGGTCGAGCAGCGCAGCCACTCGGTATCGTCCCTGGGTGTCACCGATGAGCCCCAGTCGAAGCATCAGCGAGGAGCTTACCGATCTCCAGGCCGCGTGCCGCGCCTGCGACCGGTGCATGCGGGACGGCATCATCCCGGCCGCGGCGCCGATCTTCCAGGGCGGCCCCGGGGCGCCGTTCTTCCTTGTCGGCCAGGCTCCGGGACCGGTCGAGGTCGAGGAGGGCAGGCCGTTCGCGGGCAGGGCTGGCAGGGAGCTCAGCCGCTGGATGGCCAGGGCCGGCTTCGCCTCCGACGAGGAGTTCCGGCGCCTGACCTACCTCACGGCGCTCATGCGCTGCTTCCCGGGCCGGCTGGCCTCCGGAAGCGGCGACCGGCCGCCGCCCGCGAGCGCGGTGCGCAACTGCGCGAGCTGGCTGGACGCGGAGCTGGAGCTGCTCCGGCCGCGCGTGGTCATCCCGGTCGGACAGATGGCGATCCGCCGCTTTCTCGGCCCGGGCAGCCTCGAGGACCGGGTGGGGAGGACCTTCGGCGAGGAGCCGTTGATCGTCCCGCTGCCGCACCCGTCAGGGCAGAGCCGCTGGTTGAACGAGCCGGCCAACCGCGACCGGCTGGCACGAGCGCTGGACGCGCTGAGCGAGCAGCGCGTCCGGTTTGCCGGCGGCCACCCGGGCGCCGCTGAGGCGCCCGGGTCGCGCGCGCCAGCGACAGGACGCTAGGCCGCGGAGTTGCGGGAGCGCATCCAGAAGAAGCCGGCTGCGGCGATCACCACCACGATGACGATGGCGGCGATGATCTTGTTGGTCGTGATTGCCGTGGAAATGAGAAGCATGAGAATCCCCCGATGCAGATGAATTGGCCGTGGGCCGATTGGTTTCAGCGCGCTCGCGCGACTAGTCCGGGCTAGTCTAGCGGGTCTGACCGGGGCTCTGGAGTCGCAGTTCGATGCCTTACTTTTTTGCCCAACGCGATGGGGACTCGGTGGCCATCACCGGGCCTGACGCCCAGCACCTGGCGCGCTCGCTGCGCGCGAGGCCCGGAGAGCGCATCTCCGTCGTCGAGCCGGCCGGCCGTCTGCTGACGGTGCGGTTGGAGGCGGTCGGTCCCAACCGCGTCGACGGCCGCATCGAGGCGGAGGTCGAGCACCGGCCCGAGCCGGCCCGCCGCATCACCCTGGCGGTGGCCATGCTGCCGGCGGCCGCGCTCGAGCTCGTGCTGTCCCGCTGCACCGAGGCGGGCGCCGCCGGCTTCCTGCTGGTGGATGCCGAGCGCAGCGTCGCCAGGGGCAGCAAGGCCGAGCGCTGGGCGACCATCTGCCGCGAGGCGACGATGCTGGCCGGACGTCTGGTCGTGCCGCCCGTCGCCGGTCCGGTGGCCTTCGGCAGGGCGTGGGCGGCGGCGGAGCGGCCGTGGATGCTGGACCGGTCCGGTCCGCCGATCGGGGAGCTGGAGGATGGCGCGACGCTGTTCGTCGGCCCCGAGGGCGGCTGGTCGCAGGCCGAGCGCGCCGCTGCAGGCGACCGGGTGCTCGGCCTGGGCCCGCGCAACCTGCGCGCCGACACGGCGGCGCTGGTCGCGCTCGCCCTCGCGCTCGGGCCAGGCTGACGACGTGCGGTGCTCTGGCGAAGGGCGGTGAACATCCGGCCGGACGTCTGGCTGAATGAGTTTGCAGCACGAAGCCACGAAGGACACGAAGACGCACAAAGGAAATGGGGATCTGGGATCGGCTGGAGCGGTGAGGCTGACCCCCAAGGCCTTCGTGCGTCTTCGTGCTCTTCGTGGCTTCGTGCTTCAGACCACGGCTCGCGTGTCAGTGGCCGTAGTGCCAGGCGGCGGCTCGGGCGATGTCCCTGATGACCTGGATGCCCTGGTCGACGTCGTCCACGGTCGTGAACACGCAGATCGCGAAGGGGTTGCTGGAGAGGAAGACCACGCCGCAGTCGTTGCGGACCGACCCGTCCATGCCGACCTTGTGGGCGATGGTGACGTTGCCCAGGTACCAGTTGATCCGGTCGTTGAAGATCGTGCTCTCCAGCAGGTCGAGCAGCAGCCGGGTCGAGTCGGCACCGATCAGCCGGCCTCGTGCCAGCTGCGCCATCATGTGGCCGGCCGATCGCGCCGTGCACCAGCCGGTCACCTGGTCGCAGTCGCCGGCCCCGATCGAAGCGGCGTAGCCGTTGATCGCGGCGTCGCCCAGCACCCGGCGCAGCGCCCGCCAGGCGGTGTTGTCGCTCTGCTGGATCAGCACGGTCAGGAGCTGCTGGTACGTGTACCTGTCGCCCGGATGGGCCGTGCCGTACAGGCTGCCGGTCCCGCTCATGAAGTCCTCCGGGTGGAGGTCGACCTGCTGGCCCAGGGTGACCAGGCCGGAGTCCACCTGGTGGAGCAGGTAGACCGCCTCCGGCATCTTGATGACGCTGGCCGCCTCCAGCGGGGTGGTGTCGCCGGCGCCGATCGTGCTGCCGCTGCCCAGCTCCTCCAGGTAGACGCCGTAGGTGCCACCGCCCTGCGCATCGAGGTACGCGCGGAGGCCGCTGGCGAAGGCGCCCGGGTCGGACCCGACCGCGGAAGGCGCCACCGCGGCCTGGGTCGTCTGGGTCCACCTGACGTCCACCTGTTGAAAGAACGGCCACGTGCGGGGTGACCGGAATCCGATGGTGTGCTGGCCGGTCGGGACCACGCCGCTCCAGGAGGCGCCGGGGACGCTCTGCCCGTCCACGACGAGCTCGCCGGCCGGCGAGCTCACCGTCAGCGTGCCCGTCTTGCGCTCCAGCTTCGCGCTGACCGCGATGGTGTCGCCCTTGCCGGCCTGGACGTCCGCCTGCCACGGCACGAAGAGATCGCCCCCGAAGGCGACCTGGTGGTCGCCGGCGAGCACCGCCGCGTCGCAGGGGGTCGCCGCGCAGTCCGGCGCCGGCTGCCCGTCGACGAGCGGGGCCTGCCCGGCGGGGTCGGACTCCACGTGCAGCTTCGCGAACTGGCGGGCCAGCGTCAGCTGGACGATGGCGGAGCGGTCGACCGCCAGCGACACCTCCTGGACGGCCGGGTCGTGCAGGTCGCTCGCCGCGGCCACCACGGCGCTGCCGCCCAGCGCCAGGACGTCCACGCCGAATCGCCCGTCCAGGTCTGTCATGACAACCCGCACGACCGAGCCGGCGACCGTCAGGCTGACGACCGCGCCCGCCACCGCGGCCCCCGTGTCGTCCACCACGTGGCCGGTGACGAGCGGCCACCGGCGCAGCACGAGCAGGCCGCCCGTCGTGTGCGCCGGGACGAAGCCCACCACGCGCACCGACAGCGAGGCCGGCGTGTACGGCCAGCGCTCGGCGCCGACGCGGTACCGGCCGTGGGCGTCACTCCCGGCCTCAGCGGCAGCGGCGACGGAGCTGGCTGGCGCGGTCACCACCGCCCCGGCCACCGGCTGACCGTTCGCGTCGACGAGGCGGCCGGTCGACGGTACCGGGGTGGCCGTCCAGGCCGCCGCGGCGGTCGTGGCCACCAGGCTCGCGGCGACAGCAATCCACTTGAGCCAGTGGATTGCGAGCCACCCGGCAGCCGCCCCGAGCACGGGCCAGATCGTAGGTCACTCCTGACGGTTTGTCCACGTCAACAAATTGTCAGACGGTCCTGGGGCGCCGCCAGCGCCGGTAGCTCGCGCCCGGGGCCGCTGTGCTCACGCCGTGCGCAGGAGCTCGACGAGCTCCGGGTGACCGAAGTGCTCGGCCCAGCCCCAGGTTGGGCTGTCGAACAGCAGGTCGCGGATGCCGGGGTCGGCGCCGCCCGCGAGCAGGGCACGCGCAGCGTCGACGTGACCACCACCCGCCGCCAGGTGAAGGGCGGTGACGCCCTGGCCGTGACCCGGTCCGCCGAACGTGCCCCTGGTGTCGGGATCGGCGCCGAGCTCGAGCAGCCGTCGAATCGTCCCGACTCGACCCTTGCTCGCCGCCCAGGCGAGGGCCGTCCCGCGATACGGGTCGGCGTCGAGCCTGGCGCCCAGTCCCGCCAGCACGGGCAGCGCGTCGGCGCGGTCGCTCTTCGCCGCCCAGACGAGCGCCTCGTCGAGCACCTCCTGGGGGTCGTCCGACGGCTGCCAGGCCGGAAAGCCGCCGTGCGGACGGTAGAAGCCGCGGTGCGCGCCCGCCTGGGGCGTGCCGGCCAGGTCCCGGATCCAGTCCACGAGCCCCAGCCCGGCCGCGACCCGCAGGTTCCGCGGCTCCAGCCCCAGCAGGTCGGCGACCTCTCGGTGTCCCCAGAAGAGCGCCGCGACCAGGGCCGTGCCGCCGTCGCCGCGCGCGAAGAGGTCGGTCCTGGCGCCGGCGTCGAGCATCACGCGGGCCAGCTCGCGGTTGTTCGTGTAGCCCGCCTGGTGGAGCTTCGTCCAGCCGTGGTCGTTGCCGCGGTTCGGATCGGCGCCGCGTTCGAGCAGCAGCCGGACGACGTCGACGTCGCCGGCCATGCCGAGAAGGTCGTTGCCGTTCGTGCCGCGCGCCCGGATCAGCTCGGGATGCCGGTCGAGCAGCTCGACCAGCCGCTCGCGGTCGTTGCCCTCGACGGCCCGGTAGGCGAGCATGAACGGCGGAGATGGTTCTGCGCCGTCCCTCAGCGCCGCGACGTGCCGGCGGAGCCTGGGCCAGCTCGCGAACCCGTGGCGCTGGGCGAGGTCGCGCCTCGCCTCGGCGACGGTGACACCGCTGGCGGTCGCGATCCCGTCCGCCCGCTCCTCGTAGTACGCGATGTCGGTGCGGAATGGCTGCTCCGCCCCCAGCCGCCCGACATGCTCCCTGAGCCTGGGCCAGCTCGCGAACCCGTGCTCGCGGGCCAGCTCGAGCTGAGCGATGGCCAGCGTCGTCTGCTCGCCGGCGGCGCGACGGGCACGCGCCCGCTCCTTCGCCTGCTTGCGAAGCTGCTCGAGATTGAGATCGATCACCGCGGACTCCTTTCTGTTGCGCCCGCCGTCCGCGTCTTCGGGCAGAAAGAAGCCGGTGCCGTGCCGCAGCGAGGAGACGGGGTGGGCTCAGCCCTTCCCGCGGACCGGACGCGGCCCCAACCGCGCTCCACCCATCGTAGACGAGTGATTCCGAATGGCGTGCAGTGTCCTGGCGAAAGGCGGCGCGTTCTGGCCCCTCCCCCGCGAGGGAGGAGGAGCCAGTTCAGCTCACACGCCGAGGATGCGGTGGAGCACCTCGCTGCCGCGGGCCCGGTCGGCCGGCAGCTCCTCGACGATGCGGCCCTTCTCGATGAACGCAGCCCGGTCGGCGACCCGCAGCGCCGCCTGGTGGTTCTGCTCGGCCAGCACGATCGAGGCGCCGGTCGCCTTGAGCGTGTGCAGCAGGGAGCCGATCGACTGGACGATCACGGGCGCCAGGCCCTCGGTCGGCTCGTCGAGCAGCATCACCCGCGGATTGCTCATCAGCGCCCTGCCCACCGCGAGCATCTGCCGTTCGCCCCCGGACAGTCCCGCCGCCAGGTTCGCTCTCAGGTCGGCCAGTTTCGGGAACAGCTCGAACACTCTTGCCAGGTCCCAGCCCGAGGCCCCGTCCCGCTGGGCGGTCAGCTCCAGGTTCTCCTGCACCGTGAGGTTGGGGAAGCAGCGCGCGCCGGAGGGCACGTACGCGAGGTGACCCTTGGTCCGCCGGTAGGACGGCCAGCGGCTGACGTCCTCCGTGCCGACGCGCACCTGGCCCGTGGCGCCGGGCAGCAGGCCGACGATGCCCATGATCGTGGTCGTCTTGCCCGCCCCGTTGCGTCCGAGCAGGGCGACCAGCTCGCCGGGCTCGAC
>DASYBH010000107.1:0-6614 GCA_036500885.1 Candidatus Dormiibacterota bacterium | reverse complement strand
GGCGCCTTCTACGCGTTCGGGAACGGAGTGGACGCGCTCGCCCACCATCTCACCCCCGCCACGGCGGACAAGGTCCAGGCAGCGAACCAGCGCCTGTTCGGCCAGCTCGGCGACCCGGTCGGGATCGCCACGATCGCGCTCTCGGCGGGCATCTGCGAAGAGGCGCTGTTCCGCGGCGCCATGCAGCCGCGCCTGGGAATCCTGTTGACCGCGATCGTCTTCGCCGCGGTCCACACCCAGTACGGGCTGTCCCTCGACACGGCCGCCGTGTTCATCCTGGCCGGCGGCCTCGGACTGATCCGGCGATTCACGAACACCACCACCAGCGCCACCTGCCACGTGGTGTACAACACTCTCGTGGGGATCGGAGTGGCCGGCGTCTGGTTGGGTCCCGCGCTCGCCGTCGAGGCCATGCTGCTGCTGGCGGGCGTGGCGGCGGTCTTTACCGGCAGGCTGGGCAGCTTGCGACCTGCCCCATAGAATCGGGAGCCGAGCCATGACACAGCATGTCGTCGAGTTTCCCCAGGTTAACCCCAACATGTTGATATCTACCCCGCGCATCATCGCCGTGACCAACCAGAAGGGCGGCGTGGGGAAGACGACGACCGTCATGAACCTCGGTGCGGCGCTGGCCGAGCGCGGCGCACAGGTGCTCATCATCGATCTCGATCCACAGTCGAACAGCACCAGCGGACTCGGCATCGACCCGTCCCGAGCTCGCCTCACGGTCTACCACCTGCTGTCCGGAGAGGCGAGCATCGACGAGGTCGCGACCGCAACGTCCGTGCCCGGTCTCCACGTCGTGCCGTCGCAGGTGGCGCTCGCCGCGGCCGAGATCGAACTGGTCGGAGAAACCGATCGCGAGGCACGGCTGCGCCGGGCGCTCTCGGCCCTGACCGGCGGGTTCGGATATGTCCTCATCGACTGCCCGCCGTCCCTGGGACTCCTCACGTTGAACGCGCTCGCGGCCGCGGACCAGGCGCTGGTTCCGCTCCAGGCGGAGTACTTCGCGCTCGAGGGCCTTGCGCACCTGCTGTACACGGTCCAGCTGGTGCGCATGAACCTCAACCCCAAGCTCGAGCTGGCTGGCATCCTCATCACCCAGTTCGACGCGCGGACGACGCTCTCCTGGGACGTGCTCAACGAGGTGCGCCGCGCCTATCCCGACAAGCTGTACGAGACGCTGATCCCCCGGAACGTCCGGGTCAGCGAGGCGTCCAGCCACGGGCAGCCGGTCACGATCTACGATCCCACGTGCCGCGGCGCCCAGGCCTTCCGGCAGCTGGCAGAGGAGGTGATGAACCAATGAGCCGACAGCGGGGTCGTGCCCTCGGCCGGGGCCTGGAGTCCCTCATCCCCATCGGTCCCGGCGGCGGCACGGAACGGCGCGACTCCGGGCTCCCCCAGTTCATCGACGTCGACCAGGTCAAACCGTCTCCGGAGCAGATGCGGAAGCAGTTCCCGGCGGAGCCGCTTCGAGAGCTGGCCGATTCCATCCGGCAGCACGGCGTGCTTCAGCCGATCCTGGTGCGGCGACTCTCGGACGGATACGAGCTCATCGCCGGCGAACGCCGGTGGCGGGCGGCTCGGCTGGCCGGCGTCGAGCGCATCCCCGCGATCGTCCGGCACGAGGCGGGGGCGGAGGACAGCCTCCTGCTCGGCCTCATCGAGAACCTGCAGCGCGAGGACCTCGATCCGATCGAGGAGGCGCGGGGGATCAAGCGCCTGATCGACCAGTTCGGCCTGACTCACGAGGAGGCCGCCGCCAAGCTGGGAAAGCACCGGGTCGCCGTGACCCAGGCGCTGCGCCTGCTCAACGCGTGCCCGGCGGTGATCTCCGCCACGGCGGCCGCGGCCATCTCGGCCGGTCACGCCAGGGCACTGGTCGGTCTGGCCACTCCCGAAGCGCAGGAGCAGGGCCTGAAGGTCGTGCTCGGGCGGCACCTCTCGGTGCGCGAGACGGAGCGCTGGGTCCACGACTACAAGCCGGTGCAGCCGCCCAAGCGGCGACCGACGCCCATGGCCGACCCGGAGAACGCGGCAGTCGAGGACGAGCTCGCCGACGTCACCGCGCGGCTGGTCGAGCGTTTCGGCGAGGCGGCGAAGGTCACCGGCACTCGCTCCCGCGGGCATGTGAGCCTCTCCTACGCCAGCCCGGAAGAGCTGGACGACCTCGTGACGTTCCTCCTGCGCTGACGCCAGGCGGGATGTTCCACGTGGAACATCCCACCTGACCGAGTCGCCATCCCCCACGCAAGGATCGCCCCGGACCGGTATGTTGAGCAGGCTGTGCAATCTACGAAGCAGGCTGTGCAAACACCTGAGCAGGCCACTCCAACCGCGAAAGCCAGGGGACGAGGCATCCTCACCGAGGTCGCCGAGGTCCTTCTCCTGGCCCTCGCCCTCTACCTGGTCATCAACTTCGCGATCCAGACGGTCCACGTGATCGGCTCGTCCATGCTGTCGACCGTGGTCGACCAGGACTACCTGATCGCCACCAAGGTCGACTACCGCCTGCATCCCCCCCAGCGCGGCGACATCATCATCATGCGCGACCCGTATGACAGCAACCGCGATTTCATCAAGCGCGTGATCGCGGTCCCGGGGGACCGGATCCTCATCCGCGGCGGGCAGGTGTTCCTCAACGGCCACCTCCTTCGCGAGCCCTACATCAACTCCGAGCCGTGGACGGAGAACGCGGACTGGCCGCTCGGTCCGACCGGCGACCCCCAGGGTGTCCTCCTGAACACCGACGAGTTCTTCGTCATGGGCGACAACCGCAACCATTCGAGCGACTCCCGCGTCTTCGGCCGGGTGAGGCGAGACCAGATCGAGGCTCGAGCCTGGCTCCGTGTGCTCCCGCTTCCCAGGTTCGGTCCTGTGGACACCGCCAAGCCGGAGGTCACCACGCAGACGCTGCCCTCGCAGGCCGCGTAGAACGAGGCCGGGGGGAGGTACGCCTCCCCTCGGAGAGGCGCGCGGCTCGTCTCTATAATTGCCGCCATCGGACTGGCTGCTGCTTCCCGCAAGGGCCTGCTGCGGGACCTGGTCGAGGTCTTCGTTCTCGCGATCGGCCTGTACATCCTGGCCACCACCACCGTACAGACGGTGCGGGTGGTGGGCACCTCGATGTACCCGTCCCTCCACGACGGCGACCTGTTGATCGCCTCCAAGGTCGACTACCGCATCCATCCGATCGAGCGCGGTGACATCGTGATTCTCAAGGATCCGCTGGATCCGAGCCGTGACTTCATCAAGCGGGTCGTGGGCCTGCCGGGCGACCGCATCCAGATCCGCGATCACCACGTACTGGTCAATGGCGGGGCGCTCAGCGAGCCGTACGTTCGGGCGCCATGGGTTCAGACGGGTGATTGGCCGGGACCTGGAGCGATCAGCATCGACGTGGTGCCGAGCGGATCGTACTTCGTGCTCGGCGACAACCGGGACCACTCGAGCGACTCCCGTGTCTTCGGCCGCGTGCGCCAGGATGCGATCGACGGCAAGGCGGTGGTGCGCTTCTGGCCATTTCCCCGAGCAGAGGTCCTGAACCTGCGCCCAACGCTGACGAATCCACACCCATTCCCCCAACGAAGCGGGGCCGGCCCCGTTGGCCCGCTCAGGTAGAAGCCCAGGCCGCCCCCAGCCCTCCCGGCCCAGGGAGAAAGCCCCTGCGATCCACCGCCCTACTCAGACAGAAGCCCAGGGCGCCGGAAGCAGGGCTCTTGCCCGAGTGCATCTTCCCGAGATCATCCAGCCTCGACTACAGAACGCCAAGCGCCGGGCCGGAGGCCCCCAAACGTCCCGGACAAGAGGGCGGTTCAGGAAGGGGGGGCCTGCCCCCCTTCCACCTCTAAGCTCCGATTGCGGCCCGAAAGGGAGCGTCGGACGCGAACGGACCGATGATGGCGATCTGCATCGGCTGCTGCAGCACCCGCTTCGCCACGCGCTGCAGGTCGGCAACCGTCACCGCCTCGTACCGCGCGATGACCTCGTCCACCGTCCTGATCTCATCCATCAGGAGCTCCTGCTGGCAGAGCCAGCTCGCCAGCGAGTTCGTGCTCTCCAGACCCAGGCGCAGCCTGCCCTTCGTGAACTCGCGAGCCTTGTTCAGCTCCACGTCGGGGACCGGCTGCTCCGCGACCTCGCGCAGTTCCTTCAGCACGGCGTCGACGGCCTCCTCCGCCTTCCTGGGATCCACCCCGAGATAGACGCCGAAGTAGCCGGCATCGCTGTGCTTGCTGGAGTAGCTGTGGACGTCGTAGGCAAGGCCCCGCCGCTCCCGGATCTCCAGGAACAGCCGGCAGCTCATCCCCTCGCCCAGGATCGTGTTCAGCAGGTCCAGGGCGTAGCGGTCTGGATCGAGGTACGAGACCGCCCGCGTGCCCAGGCAGATGTGCGCCTGCTCGGTGTCCTTCCGGTGCAGCAGCACCGCCGGACGCTCCAGGGGCCCTGGCGCCGGCAGGTAGGCCGTCCCCTTGCTCAGCTCCGGGAGCGCCAGGCGGGACCCGATCATGTCCCCCACCCGAGCGCCGTCCAGCGACCCCGCCAGCCCGACGACCAGGTTGGGCAGACAATAGTGGCCCTGGATGTACGACACGATGTCGTCGCGGCTCGCACGCGAGACGGACTCGACCGTCCCGATTATGTCGCGCCCGAGGGGGTGACCAGGCCACATGACCTGCTCGAAGAGGCTGTGGACATAGTCCTGCGGCTGGTCCATGTACATCTTCAACTCTTCGAGGATCACCATCCGCTCGCGCTCCACGTCGTCGGGGGCGAGCTGGGAGTCGGACACGATGTCGAACAGCACGTCTACGGCCAGCTCCAGCTGGTCTTCCGGCACCCGGGTCCAGTAGACCGTCAGCTCCTTGTCGGTCGAGGCGTTCATCACCCCGCCGACGCCCTCGATGGCCTCGGCGATGTCCTTGGCCGTGGGCCGTCGCTTCGTGCCTTTGAAGAGCAGGTGCTCCACGAAGTGCGACACGCCGCCGATCCGGTCTTCCTCGAAGCGAGAACCGACGGCCAGCATCAGGACGAGGCTGACCGAGGCACGGTCGGGCAGCTCAGCGGTGAGGAGCCGTGAGCCGCCTCTCAGCTCGTGGCGGAAATGTGTCGGGGCAAGGCCCATGCTTGGCCAGTATAGCCACACCCGCCTGACGGGCCGGCCAGGCGGTCCGGCCGGAGAGTCGGACGGATCGGCCTTCTCGGCGGCCCCGCCAGGGTCGAGCCCGGCGTCAGGAGCGTGGTCTCCCCACGCTCCTGATACTCCTATCCCTCGCGCAGGCGGCCGAGCGCGGAGTAGAGGATCATCGCCGTGTAGTCGGGCGGCATGCCGTCCGACACGGCGTCAAGCGCCTCCTGCAGGTATCTGACCACCTGGCGGTCGTGCGTCAGCTCGGAGGACTCCAGGGCATCGCGGATCACCTCGGCGATCTCGCTGGGAGTCACCTCCTCGTCGCCCGCACCATCGGCGGCGGCATTCGCCAGGCCGATGGCGCGCCGAATCAGTTCGACGCCTGCGGTTGCCGTCAAACCTCTCGCTGGTGACGCCGCGGCCCGACCACCACCCGCCGGTCCGGCTCCTCTCCGATGCTGACCGTCGTGACCTCGGGGTCGCTCTCGAGCGCCAGGTGGATGGCGCGCCGCTCGAACGGCTGCATCGCATCGAGCGTGATCGGATCACCGGTGACCTTCACCTGGCGGGCGGCCCGGTAGGCGATCTCGCGGACCGTGTTCTCGCGGCGCTGGCGATAGCGCTCGACGTCGACGATCACCCGCTGCTCCGGCCCCAGACGCCGGCTCGCCAGCAGGTTCGTCATGGTCTGCAGCGCGCGGAGGGTCTCGCCCCGCCAGCCGATGAGCACGCCGAGGTCGCGCCCGCTCACGTCCACCACGATCGACTCCGGCGTGGCGCGAGCGGTCACGGAACAGCGGATTCCCATCCGGGCCAGCAGCTGGCCGACGATCTCCTTGGCGGCGTCGGCATCGGTCGACGCCTTGGCGGCGGTCGCCGCCTGAACAGTGCCGGCCGCGGCCGCCTGCTCGATGACGCTGACCTCGACGCGCGTCTCCTCGGGAGCCTCGCTCAGGATCTTCACGTCGACGTTGCGCCGGCTCTCGCCCAGCTCGATCAGGGCGGCGTCAACCGCCTCGTCTAGTGTGCGGCCCCGGCCTTCGGCAGATCTCATGGTGTTACCTAGCCCTCCTCGTCCGTCTTCGCCAACAGGCTCGCGGATTGGACAGCGGGCGCGGTAGCGGGCACCAAGGCCGCCGGCGGACGCAGGCCACCCCAGCCGGTCACGAAGTACTGCTGGATGATCGAAAAGCAATTGGACACGAACCAGTAGAGGCCGAGCCCGGCAGGGGTGACGATCGCGAAGTACGCGATCATCAGGGGCATCATCACCTGCATGGTCCGGGTCATCTGCTGGGTCTGCAGCTCCTGCTCGGTCGGAACCGGGCTGGTCGGCTGTTGCATCATGCGCGACTGCACGAACGTCGTCCCCGCCGCCAGCAGTGGGATCACCAGGTAGGCCAGGGTCGGGATCGGCAGCCCCTGCACCAGGGCATGCGCCGAGGGCAGGTCGTTCAGGTGCGGCACGAACAGGAAGTGG
>DASYBH010000106.1:0-5796 GCA_036500885.1 Candidatus Dormiibacterota bacterium | reverse complement strand
CGCGGGCCCAACTGGTTCGAGTGGTGCTGGCTGCAGGTCATCCGGCACCGGCTGGACCGGGTGGTGTCCTCCTACGGGCTGCTGGAGGTCGACGGGAACGGCGTGCGCGCGAAGGTGTTTCCGCTGCGCGCCTGATCGGCGCGCAGCGGAGACGGAGCCCGCCTCAGTTCGAGGAGCGACCGGACAGCCGGCCGGGGACGGTGCGGATCCCGTCCAGCAGCGACCTGTTCGGCTCGGTGCGGGCGGCGCCCCTGGCCTCCCCCCTGGCCGCGGCCAGGTCCTCACGAAGCCGGGCGTTGGCTGCCCGCAGCTCGTCGATCGTGTCCCGGTGCTCGTCGATCGCCCGCCCATGGCCGATCTCGCGGATGCGGGAGCCGAGACCGGTGTGGCTCATGTGGAGCATGAGCAGCGCGGACGTCAACCCCACGCCGATCGCGGTCGGCACCCAGGTGTGGAGGGTCCACGCGTATCCGAGAAGGGTGAAATGCTGAGTCCCGTCATTCTGGAACGCGAACACCCCGGTTAGGGCAAATACGGCTAGCAAGAGTATCAAGTACATGGCATCGCCAATCTTAAGCGAGAAGCCTGCGGAAGGCAACAAGTCGCGGTGTTAACGAGCGTGCCCAACATGGGTATGAATGTGCTCGGCGATGCCAAGGACCAGGGACTACTACGAGGTGATGGGGGTCTCGAGGAGCGCGAGCGAGAAGGACATCCAGGGTGCGTTCCGCAAGCTGGCTCGCAAGCTGCACCCCGACGTCAACCCCGGCGACAAGGAGGCGGAGCGCCGCTTCAAGGAGATCTCCGAGGCGCACGACGTGCTGTCGGACCCCGAGAAGCGGAAGCTGTACGACCGGTTCGGCGCGGACTGGCAGGCCGCGGCGACGGCCGGCGTCGATCCCGACCAGCCCCGGGCCCAGTGGCCCTACGGCGGAGGGCAGGGTGGCGGAGGTCGGGTCGAATATCAGAACATCGATCCCGAGGTGTTCGAGGATCTGCTGCGCGGCGCCGGCTCGGCGAGGGCCGGCTTCGGCGACCTGTTCGGCTCGATCTTCAACCGTGAGTCGTCCACGCGCCCGCCCGTGGACGGGGAGACCACGATGGAGGTGACGCTGGCGGAGGCCTTCCGCGGCACGAGCCGGCAGGTCGGGCTGCCCGACGGCCGGCGGCTGGAGGTCAGGGTGCCGGCCGGCGTGCAGGACGGCACCGTCCTGCGAGTGCCAGGCCTCCGGGTGCGCGTGCACGTCACCGGGGACCCGTTGTTCGAGCGGGAGGGAAAGGACCTGCGCGTCCCGGTGAGCGTGCCGCTGGCGACGGCGCTCCTCGGCGGTGAGGTGGACGTGCCGACGCTGAAGGGAGGGCGCGTGAAGCTGAACGTGCCGCCCGAGACGCAGAACGGCACCCGGCTGCGCCTGCGCGGCCTGGGCATGCCGGACCCCAAGGGCGCGGTCGCGGGCGACCTGTACGCCGAGGTCCGCGTGAGGCTGCCGCTGCCGGTGGACGAGCGCACGAGGCGCTGGGCGCGGGGCCTCGATCCGGAATAGCGACGTCGCCACGACCGGTTAGCAGGAGCTAATGGAAGGCTCCAAGCCGTCTGAGGGTCGGGTCGACATCGGGGACGTGGCGCCGGACTTCACGCTCCCCTCGCAGTCCGGGGAGCAGGTGAGGCTCCACGACGTGCTGCGGCGTGGCCCGGTGGTGCTCTACTTCTATCCCAAGGACGACACGCCCGGTTGCACCGCGGAGGCGTGCTCGTTCCGCGACAGCTACGAGGCGTTCAAGGACGCGGGCGCCGAGGTGGTGGGCGTGAGCTCGGACTCGACCGACTCCCACGAGCGCTTCGCCTCCCGGCACCGGCTGCCGTTCATCCTTCTCGCCGACAAGGGCGGCGCGATCAGGAAGCGCTACGGCGTCCGGTCCACGCTGGGCATCCTGCCCGGCCGCGTCACGTACGTGATCGACGGGGACGGCGTCGTGCGCCACGTGTTCTCCTCGCAGACGAACATGCAGCGCCACGTGGACGAGGCGCTGGCCGCGCTGGGCGAGATCAAGGCACGAGCGTAAGTGCAAGGGGGGCAGGCCCCCCCTTCCGTGGCGGGGAGGGTCGGGGTCGGGATGACGCCGGGCGGTAAGCTTCCCCGGAAGTGAACTCTCGTCACCTGCTGCTGCCCCTGGTGTTCGTCTCCGGCATGGCGTCGCTGGGGGTGGAGTTCGGCGCGTCACGGCTGCTGGCGCCCTACTTCGGCACCAGCCTGTACGTCTGGGGCGTGCTGATCGGCCTCGTGCTGATCTACCTCAGCATCGGGTACGTCATCGGCGGAAGGCTCGCCGACCGCCGGCCCAGCCTGGACCTGCTCTTCCAGCTCACCGCCTGGGCCGGGCTGTGGATCGGCCTGATCCCCCTGATCGCCTACCCGATCCTGCTCCAGTCCCAGCAGGGGTTCGCGACAGTGTCCGTCGGGCTGGTGCTCGGCACCCTGCTCGCGGTCGTCCTCCTCTTCGCCGTGCCGGTGATCCTGCTCGGCTGCGTGTCGCCCTTCGCGATCCGCCTCCTGCTGACGGACGTCAGCTCCGGCGGCAACACGGCCGGGGCCGTGTACGCGCTGAGCACCGCCGGCAGCATCCTGGGCACGTTCGTGCCGGTCTTCTGGATGATCCCGACGCTCGGCACGCGTGCCACGCTGAGCGTCTTCAGCGTCGCGCTGCTGGGTCTCTCGGTGGCCGGGCTCTGGCCCCAGACGGTGGCCGGGCTGTGGCCCCGGCGCTGGGTGTTCGCGGCCTTCCTGGTCATCGTCCTGCTCGGCGCGTTCCTGCTGCCCCACGGCATCAAGCCGCCCGAGGTGGGCACGCTGCTGTACGAGAAGGACTCGCCCTACCACTACATCCAGGTCGTCCAGGACGGCAACAGGACGGAGCTGATCCTCAACGAGGGCCAGGCCATCCATTCGATCTACGACCCCACCTCGCTGGTGACCGGCGGGCCCTGGGACTACTTCATGCTCGGTGAGTACTTCCGCCCGGCGCAGGCAAAGGAGGTCGTGCCCCGGAAGGTGGCCATCCTCGGCCTGGCGGGCGGGACGACCGCCCGGCAGCTGACTTCCGCATACGGGACCTCGGTCGACATCACCGGCGTGGAGATCGACCCGGACATCGTGAACGTCGCACAGCGCTACTTCCACATGGACGAGCCCAACGTGCATCCGGTCGTCCAGGACGCGCGGTACTGGCTGGCCACCCAGGGCGGCCGGTACGACCTGATCGCGATGGACGCGTACCGCCAGCCGTACATCCCGTTCCACCTGACCACGAAGGAGTTCTTCCAGCTCGCGGCCGACCACCTGTCCCCAGGGGGCTCGGTGGTCGTGAACGCCGGCCGGACGGCCACCGACTACCGGCTGGTGGACGCGCTGGCGAGCACGATGGCGTCCGTCTTCTCGAGCGTCTTCCTGGTCGACGTGCCCAGCTTCAGCAACACGATGATCTACGGCACGAACGAGCCGGCGACCATGGCGGACGTCCTCCACAACCTGGGCATGGCCCGCGAACCGCTCGTCGTCCAGGTCGCAGCGACGGCGAAGGGCAGCCTGCGCGAGTCGCCGTACCACTCACAGGTGTTCACGGACGACCTGGCCCCGGTCGAGCGCCTGATCGACCAGATCATCTTCTCGTACGCGACGGGCCGCTGACCGACTGTCGGGCTCCGTTGACGACCGGCCAGGGCTAAGGCCCGCGCCGTTCCGGTCGCGCGTCGCCGAGCCTTAGACTGCTCATCCTTGCCGGTGCCCGATCCGCCTCCCCGCGCGCGCGGACGACCGCTCGTCGCACGGCTGTGAATCCAACTGTGCTCGGTCAGCCCGACGGCCCCCCCGAGGCCCGTGGCGACCAGTGGGTCCGCGGGGTCAGGACGCTCCTGGCCGTGTCGCAGCACGCCACCAGCTCGGCCAGCCAGTCAGCGGTGTTCGCCGCCCTCACGCGCACGATCGCCCGGCTGACCGTGGCCCGGCGCGCCGCCTTCTGGGCGCTGCAGCCCGACAGCACTGTCGTCCTGGTCCGCGATCCGTTCGGATTCACGGAGGAGGCGCTCGCCGCGCTGCAGGGGATGCCGGGCGGTCCGGACACCGAGGGCGTGATGTACGACGTGCTCTTCGGAGACGACGTCTGGCGCACGCGGGGCGCCGGCGAGCTGGAGGCGATCGGGGCGAGCTCCGGCATCGTCGTGCCCTGGCGCACCGGCGAGCAGCGCCTGGGGCTGCTCGGCGTCTACGACTCGACGCGCCCGGGAGGCTTCACCGACGCCGACGTCTGGGTCGCCCGCATCGCCGCCATCGCGGCCGGCCTGGTGTGGCAGGAGCGGCAGGCGGCTCGCCGGGCGCACGAGGCCGAGCACCAGAATGCCCGCAGGCTGCACGAGTACGCCCAGCGGATCTCGGAGCTGGAGCGCGTCAAGAGCAACGTGGTCAACATGGCCGCGCAGGAGCTGCGCAGCCCCCTCGGCGTGATCCGGGGCTGCCTGTCGGTCCTGGAGCAGGGCGCGGTCCAGAGCGTCGACGAGGTGTGGCGCATGGTCCCGGTGCTCAGCGCCAACGCCACCGCCATGGGCACGCTGATCGACGACATGGTGGAGACCGCCCGCCTCGAGGACGGTCGCGTCGAGCTGAGCATGGAGCGGCTGGACCTCCGCGACCTGGTGGCCGAGGCGGCGGGGGTGGCCAACCTGCGGCTGGACTCCAGGCACCGTCTGATCGTCCGCACCGACGACCGGCCGGTCGTGGTGGTCGGCGATCGCCTCCGACTGGCCAACATCATCGACAACCTCGTCGAGAACGCGATCAAGTACTCACCGGAGGGCGGCCCGGTCCACTGCAGCGTGGAGATCCAGAAGGGAGCCGCCGTGTTCCGCGTCATCGATCGCGGCATCGGCATCGCCGACGAGCACCTGGGGACGCTGTTCACCCGCTTCGGCCGCATCGCGACCAGCGAGACCAGCGGCATCCCCGGCACCGGGCTGGGGCTCTTCCTCTGCCGCGAGCTGGCGCTGATGCACGGCGGCGACATCACCGTGGAGTCCCAGCCCGGCGTGGGCAGCGCGTTCAGCCTGGCGCTGCCGCGGCTGCCGGACGAGCTGGAGCCGAGCGCATCCGTCGCCTCGCCGGATCTCACCCGGTTCGACCTCGGCGACATGATCGCCTGCAGCGCGGCGTTCCGCGACATCGGCGCCCGCGCGCGCAGCTTCGAGGAGGCCGCGAGCGGGATGGTCCGCCACCTCCACGAGACGCTGATCGCCGGCGAGACCGGAGCCAGGGCGACCGCTCTGGTGCGACTGTTCCGCGCCGTCCCGCTGAGCCGCCTGGACCCGGAGCGCAAAGCGGTCGCCCGGCAGGTCATGGGCCGCAGGGAGGTGGAGGCCGGGACCCTCTGCATGGCCCTGGTGGGGACGGCCGGTGAGCGAGAGGAGTGGTGCGACCCGGCGCGCTCCCAGGGCCACCGCGTCATCCCGCTGCCGGCTGGCCAGCGCTGGTCGCCGATGCTGACCCGGCTGGTGCGCGACCTGGGACTCGACCCCAACCGGGTGCGTGACCCCGAGCTGATGCTGGACATCGGCGAGAAGACCTGCAACGTCTTCCACGTGCCGGAGGCCCGCGACAGTCCCTACGTGCCGGCGCAGGAGGAGTTCGTCCGGCCCTTCGGGATCCGGTCGGTGCTCGGCTTCGGCGGCCTGCTCGGCCGCCAGGACCTGTACGCGGTCATCATCTTCGCGAAGGCGCCGATCCCACGCGCCAGCGCCGCGCTGTTCCG
>DASYBH010000105.1:0-14679 GCA_036500885.1 Candidatus Dormiibacterota bacterium | reverse complement strand
TCACGGTGCTCGTGCCGCTCGGCGAGTTCCACTCGACCTCGTCGCCGGCGCGGTGGCCCAGCAGAGCCCTGCCCAGCGGGCTCTCGTTCGAGATGCGGCCGTGGAGCGGATCCGCCTCGGCGGCGCCCACGATGGCGTACGTCTCGTCGCCGTCCTCGGTGCTGACGGTGACGCGCGCGCCCACGCCGGCCACGCCCGCCTCCCGAGGCTCGTCCTCGATGACCACCGCGTTGCGGATCATCGTCTCCAGCGTCATGATCCGGCCCTCGACCAGGCTCTGTGCGTTCTTGGCGTCCGTGTACTCGGCGTTCTCGGCGATGTCGCCGAATTCGCGTGCCTGGCGAATGCGCTCGGCAATCTCGCTCCGCTGCACCTGCACGAGCTGTTCGAGCTCGACCTCCAGCTGCCGCAGCCCCTCCTTGGTGAGTAGCACAGGTCTGTCATCCATACGAAGCCCGCGATTTTATCATCCGCGGTTAGAGGGTGCGCGGAGAGGCAGCGGGGGCGGATGGGCGCCGGCCCACCGTTCCAGCCGCGCCGCCTCCTCGCGAACGGCGCTCGCCCCGGCGGCCGCGTCGAGCTGTCGCCGCTCCAGCGACCGGGCGACGTCCCACGGCGGCCGGTGCTCACCCTCGCGCACCTGGCCCGCCACCCGATGGTGCGCCTGGCGGAACGGCATCCCCTCCGCGACGAGCCGCTCGGCGCTGTCCGTGGCGAGGAGGTCGGGGTCGGCCACCGCGGCCGCGAGCCGCTCTCGATCGAACGCCAGGTGCTCCACCAGCAGGCGGGCGGCCTCCAGGCAGTCGGCCGCGTTGTCGACCGCCGCGAACACCACCTGCTTGTCCTCCTGCAGGTCGCGGTTGTACGTCAGGGGCAGGCCCTTCAGCACCGTGGCCAGCGCCGTGAAGCTGCCGAGCGCCCGTCCGCCACGGCCCCGCAGCAGCTCGGCGATGTCCGGGTTCTTCTTCTGGGGCATGATGCTCGACCCGGTCGCCACCCGGTCGGGCAGCCGCAGGAACCCGAACTCGGCGCTCGCCCACAGCACCACGTCCTCGCCGAGCCGGCTCAGGTGCAGCCCCACCTGGACGCAGGCGTACACGAGGTCGAGCGCGAAATCGCGGTCCGCCACCGCGTCCATCGTGTTGCGCGTCAGCCGGGCGAAGCCGAGCTCGCGCGCGACCACGTCGCGCCGGAGCGGCAGCGTGCTGCCGGCCAGCGCACCGGAGCCCAGCGGCAGCACGTCGGCCGCCTCGTAGGCGGCCCGCAGCCGCACCGCGTCCCGGAGCAGCGGCTCCGCGTGGGCCAGCAGGTGGTGTCCAGCCGTGACCGGCTGCGCCCGCTGCAGGTGCGTGTAGCCGGGCGCCGGCAGATCCGCGTGCGCCTCTGCCTGCCGGCCCAGAGCGTCCACCAGCGCCGCGACCGCCGCGGTCAGCCGCACGCAGGCGTCCCTGCAGTAGAGTCGCAGGTCCACCGCCACCTGGTCGTTGCGCGAGCGGCCCGCGTGCAGGCGCGCCCCGCCGTCCGGCTCCAGCTCCGTCAGCCGGCGCTCGACCGCCGTGTGGATGTCCTCGTCCGACTCCCGGAACGCGAACGTACCCGAGGCGAGCTCCTCGGCCACGTGGTGGAGGCCGCGCTCGATGCCCTCCAGCTGCGCATCCGTCAGCAGGCCCGCCGCCAGCAGGCCCCGCGCATGCGCGACGGAGCCGGCCACGTCATAGGACGCCAGCCGGACATCCACCGCCAGCGACGCCGCGAACCGCTCCAGCTCGGGGAGCAGGCCCTCGGCGAAGCGACCGCTGTACAGCTTGCCGCCCGCGGACCGGCGGTCGCCGCGGTCGCCTATGACGTCAGCCTCTTCAGCTCGGGCGGCAGGAGGGCGTCCAGGTCCACGCTGGACAGCTTGCCCTGCACCTCGGACGCGGTCCGGACGCCCATGCCGAACAGCTTGATGAAGCCCGCGGCGGCGCTCTGGTCGAACTGGTCGCCTCTGCCGTACGTGGCCAGCTCCATCCGATAGAGCTGATGGGGCGCCTTGCGCCCGACCACCTGGGCCGAGCCCCGGTACAGCTTGAGGCGCACCTGCCCCGTCACGTGCCGCTGGGTCTGGGCCACGAAGCCGTACAGCGCCTCCCGCAGCGGGCTGAACCAGAGCCCGTCGTAGACGAGCTGGGCCCACTGCGCCGCCACCTGCTCCTTGAAGCGAGCGACGTCCCTGGTCAGCGTGATGTCCTCCAGGGCCTGGTGGGCCTGGAGCAGGAGCACGGCCGCGGGCGCCTCGTAGATCTCCCGCGACTTGATCCCGATCAGGCGGTTCTCCAGGTGATCGATCCGGCCGACCCCGTGGGCGCCGCCCATCGCGTTTAGGCACTCGACCAGCTCGACCGCGGTCACCGGCCTGCCGTCCAGGGTGACCGGCAGCCCCTCCTTGAAGCCGATCTCGAGGTAGGCCGGCGTGTCGGGACATCGCTCCGGCGCGGCGGTCCACTCGAAGACCTCGGCCGGCGGCTCCTCCCACGGGTCCTCCAGGATTCCCGCCTCGACCGAGCGGCCCCACAGGTTCTCGTCGGTCGAGAAGGGCGACTCGACGCTGGCGGGCACCTCGATGCCGTGCTCGTGCGCGTACTCGAGCTCGTCCTCGCGGTTCATGCCCCACTCGCGCACCGGCGCCACCACCTTCAGCTCAGGCGCCAGCGCCGCGGTGGTCACGTCGAACCGCACCTGGTCGTTGCCCTTGCCGGTGCAGCCGTGAGCGATGCCCTGGGCGCCCTCCCGCCGCGCGATCTGGACCAGCATGGCGGCGATCAGGGGCCGGCCCAGCGCCGTGGCGAGCGGGTACTCCCGTTCGTAGACGGCCCCCGCCTGGAGCGACGGCCACACGAAGTCGCGCAGGAACGGCACCTTGCCGTCGACCACGTAGGCGGCGGACGCGCCGACCCGCAGCGCCCGCTGCTGGATCGCGTCCAGGTCCTTCTTCTCGCCGAGGTCGATCGTCAGGGCGACCACGTCGTATCCCTGGTCCTTCAGCCAGCGGATCGAGACCGACGTATCCAGACCGCCCGAGTACGCCAGCACGAGCTTTTCACCAGTCGGCACCAAGGAACCTCCTCAAGTCGTCTGCTGCGGCTTCGTCCCCGAGCACGACGATGATCGTGTCGTCGCCGGCGACGGTGCCGGCGATCCCGTCCGGGCCCGCCTCGTCGATGGCGCGGGCGACCAGGTTGGCCGTGCCCGACGGCGTGCGCACGACGACCAGGAACTGCACCTGCTGGATCGACAGCACCAGCTCGCTCAGGATCGCAGGCCGCCCCACCACGTAGCGATCGCCGTTCCGCAGCAGGCCGAGCTCCTGGATGTCGCGCGACACCGTGGCCTGCGTGGCGCTGAAGCCGCGCTCGGCAAGCGCGTTCGCCAGCTCCTGCTGGGTGTGCACCGCGCGCTGCCGCACCAGGTCCAGGATCGCCCGCTGCCGGTCCTCCTTCATCGCTGGGCGCGCTTCATCCCCGCCATCGCTCGCTCCACCTCGTCCGCGCTGATCACGAGCGGCGGCACGAGGCGGACGGTGACGTCGTCCACCGCGTTGACGATCACGCCCTCGTCGAGGCAGCGCGACTGGAACTCCCGCGCCACCGGCTCCTCGAACACCACGGCCTGCATCAGTCCGCGGCCCCGGACCTGGCGCACCCCGTCCAGCTCCTGGAGCGAGGCGTGCAGCAGCTCGCCCATCTCGGCGGCGTGGCCGACGAGGCCCTCCTCCTCCATGGTCCTCAGGACCGCCACGCCCGCCGCGCAGGCCAGCGGGTTGCCGCCGAACGTGGAACCGTGGTCGCCCGGCTCGAACACGTCGGCCCGCGGCCCCGCCAGGCAGGCGCCGATCGGCACCCCACCGCCGAGCGCCTTGGCCAGCGTCATCACGTCCGGCACGATGCCGTGGTGCTGGTGCGCGAACCAGCGGCCCGTGCGGCCGATGCCGGTCTGCACCTCGTCCAGGATCAGCAGCAGGTCGCGCTCGTCGCACCACGCCCGGACGCACTCCAGGTAGTCGGGAGGTGGCGGCACCACCCCGGCCTCGCCGAGGATCGGCTCCAGCAGCACCGCGACGGTCCGTTCGTTGGTGGCCGCCCTGATCGCCTCCACGTCGCCGTACGGCACGTGGACGAAGCCGGGAGGAAGCGGGCCGAACGGCGCGGAGTAGGCCTCCTTGCCCCCGGCGGTCACGGTGGTCAGCGTGCGCCCGTGGAACGACTGGTCCGTGGTGATGATCTCGAACGCGCCGTCCCGCCGCACCCTGCCCCACTTGCGGGCCAGCTTGATCGCCGCCTCGTTGGCCTCGGCGCCGCTGTTGGCGAAGAACACCCGGCTGGGGAACGACAGCTCGACCAGCTTCTGGGCCAGCGCGACCTGCGGCTCGGTGTAGTAGAGGTTCGAGGTGTGGACCAGCCGGCCCGCCTGGTCGGCCACCGCCCTGGCCACCGCCGGGTGGGCGTGGCCCAGGGCGTTGACCGCGATGCCGGCCACGAGGTCGAGGTACTCCCGGCCCTCGCTGTCCCTGACGGTCACGCCGCGGCCCTCCACCAGGGTGATGGGAAGCCGCTTGAACGTCCCCATGAGGTAGCGGTGCTCGAGGTCGACGAGATGATGTTCGGTCATTCCACCACCATGGTTCCAATGCCCGACTCGGTGAACAGCTCCAGCAGGAGCGAGTGGGGCGTGCGGCCGTCGATGATGTGGGCCTGCGGCACGGCGACGAGCGAGCGCAGACAGGCCTGCAGCTTGGGGATCATGCCGCCGGTGACCTCGCCGGTCTCGATCATGCGAAGGCCGGATTCACGGTGCACCTCGCTCACGACCCGCTGGCCGCCATCCAGGACACCGGGCACGTCCGTCATCAGGATCAGCTTGGCCGCCCTCAGCGCCACCGCCACCTCGGCCGCCACCGTGTCGGCGTTGATGTTGTATGCGTGGCCGTCGTAGCCGAGCCCGATCGAGGCGATGACCGGGATGTAGCTGCGGGTCAGCAGCGCGGTGATCGGCTCGGCGTTGACCTGTACGACGCGGCCCACGAAGCCGAGCTTCGGGTCCAGCTCCTCCGCGATGATGCTGGGGCCGTCCTCGCCGGACATGCCCACCGCCTGG
This sequence comes from Candidatus Dormiibacterota bacterium, assembly GCA_036500885.1. Taxonomy (GTDB): domain Bacteria; phylum Chloroflexota; class Dormibacteria; order Dormibacterales; family Dormibacteraceae; genus CF-161. The sequence continues at coordinate 9,546 of DASYBH010000105.1, read as the reverse complement.
CCGCCGAGCCGGTTGATGGTGGCGACCAGGTCGGGGCTGACCTTCCCGGTCAGCACCATCTTGACCACGTCCATCGTCGCCGCGTCCGTGACCCTGAGCCCGTTGCGGAACTCGGCCTTCAGGCCCAGCCGCTGGCTCAGGGCGGTGATCTCCGGCCCGCCGCCGTGGACCAGCACGGGCAGCATGCCGACGTAGCGCAGCAGCACGAGGTCGAGCAGCGTCTCCTCCTTCCGCTGTTCGATCGCGTTGCCGCCCACCTTGATGACGACGATCTGGCCGTGGAAGCGCTTGATGTACGGAAGCGCCTCCACCAGCACCTGGGCCCGCTCGATGACGTCTACGGCCACCCTCATCCCCCCTGGGCAGGTCCCCCGCACGGCAGCACGCAAAGGGTCCTGCATCTACGTGGTGTAGTCGGCATTGATCCGCACGTAGTCCGGCGACAGATCGCAGCCCCATGCCTCCGCGCTGCCGTCGCCCAGCCCGAGAGAGGCCACGATCTCGATCTCGGGCTGCTCGAAGGCGCGGCGCACCGCCTCGAGGTCCACCTCCACCCCGGCCCCCGCCGTGAACACCGTGACGCCGGCGACGCTGACGGTCAGCCGGTCGATCGCGACGTCGCTGCCGCTGTAGCCCAGAGCGCACACGATGCGGCCCCAGTTCGGATCGGCGCCGTGGATCGCGGCCTTGACGAGGTTGCTCGAGGCGACCGCCCGGGCGGCCAGCCGCGCCTGCACGTCGTCCGGAGCACCGGACACCCGGACCGTCATCAGCTTGGTCGCGCCCTCGCCGTCCATCGCGATGCGGCGAGCCAGCTCGCGGGCCACCTCGAGGATCGCCTCCTCGAGCGCGTCCGATCCCGGGGTGCCCAGCTGGACCGGCGGGTTCCCGGCGGCGCCGTTGGCGATGACCAGGAACGTGTCGTTGGTGGAGCTGTCTCCGTCCACCGTCACCTGGTTGAAGCTGCGGTCGGCCATGCGCCTGACCGTGGCCGCCACCCAGCCCGGCGCCACCGCCGCGTCCGTGGTCACGTAGGCGAGCATCGTCGCCATGCTGGGATGGATCATCCCGGAGCCCTTGCTCATGCCTCCGACGCGGACGGGTACGCCGTCGAGCTCGAATTCGACGGCGTATGCCTTCGGCACGGTGTCCGTCGTCATGATCGCCTGCGCCGCCAGCTCGCCGCCGTCCGGCTCGAGCGTGCGGCACGCCTCGGCGATGCCGTGCTTCACGGCGTCCATGGGCAGGTACCGCCCGATCACGCCGGTGGTGCCCACCAGGACCTGCCCGGGGTCGAGGTCCAGGCGGTCGGCGGTCAGCTTGGCCATCTGGAGCGCGTCGCGGAAGCCCTGGGCGCCCGTGCAGGCGTTGGCGTTGCCCGAGCAGACCACCAGCGCCCTGACCTCGTTGTTCTTGAGGTGCAGCTGGTCGATCACGACCGAGGCGCTCTTGACGCGGTTGGTCGTGAAGACGCCGCCGGCGTCGCAGGGCCGGTCGCTGGCGAAGACGGTCAGGTCGTGCCGCCGCTCGCCGGGCAGCGCGCTGGCGCCGGCCGTCAGCTCCTTGATGCCGCACGCCGCCACGCCGGCTCGCCAGCCCTTCGCGGCGGTGACGCCCCCGGTCACGCTGCGCGGCGTCACGGCCACTGGAGCGGGACCTCCAGGCCCGCCGTCCGATCGAAGCCGAAGGCGATGTTGAAGCATTCCACTCCCTGGCCGGATGCGCCCTTCACGAGGTTGTCGATGGCCGCGGTGACGACCGCCTTCGATCCCTGGGCCGCGACGTTCACCAGGCACAGGTTCGTGTGGCTGGTCAGTTTGCTCGTCGGCGGGCCGTCGAGCAGCCGGGTGAACGGGTGGCCGGCGTAGAACTCCGCGTAGGCGCCGCGGAGCTCGGCGACCGACCCCACCAGGTCGAAGTAGCAGGTCACGAGGATGCCCCTGACCATCGGGATGAGGTGCGTCACGAGCGTGACCCGGGGCGGCGCGCCGTTCGCGAGCGCGCCCAGCTCCTGGAGCAGCTCGGGCGAGTGCCGGTGACCCTCGATCGAGTAGGCGTGCACGGTCTCCGACACCTCCGAGAAGTGCACACCCAGCGACGGCGAGCGGCCCGCGCCCGAGACGCCGGTCTTGCTGTCCACCACCACGTCGCCGCCGACCAGTCCCGCGGCCACCGCCGGGGCCAGGCCGAGGATGGCCGCCGTCGAGTGGCAGCCGGGGACGGCCACCAGGCGGGCGCCCTCGATCGCGCTCGCGTGCAGCTCGGGCAGGCCGAACACCGCCTCGCCGAGCAGCTCCGGGGCCGGATGCTCCTGCCGGTACCAGCGCGGGTACTCGCTGGCCGCCCTGAGCCGGAAGTCGGCGCTCATGTCGATCACGCGCGCGCCGGCGTCGAGCCAGCCGGCCGCGCGGGCGGCCCCCACATTGTGCGGCAGACAGCTGAACACGACGTCGACCCCCGAGGCATCGGGCTCGGCGGTGAACATGCCGTCCACCTCCAGCAGCGGGAAGACCGACTGGTAGCGCTGGCCGGCGAACGAGCGCGAGGTGAGCTGTGCAAGCTCGACGCCCGGATGCCGGGCGAGGAGGTTGACGAGCGTCATGCCCGCATACCCGTTGGCACCGGCCACCGCGACCCTGACCTTCACGTGCATAAACATACACGAGTCTGCATGAATATGCGTTCGGGGACTTGACCCTCACGTAACGTGAGCCACCACCATCGTCGGTGAGGTGATGACCACGGGCTACTCGGTGGGAGACGTATCGCGGATCGCGCACGTGACGGTGCGGACGCTGCACCACTATGACGAGATCGGCCTGCTGCGGCCGAGTGCGCGCACGGACGCCGGCTACCGCCGGTACTCCGACTCCGACCTGGAGCGGCTGCAGCGCGTCCTCTGCTACCGGGACCTCGGGTTCAGCCTCGACGAGATCGCGGCCATCCTGGACGACCCGGCGGTCGACCCGCTCGAGCACCTGCGCCGGCAGCACGAGCTGCTGACCGGCAGGATCGAGCGGCTGCGGAGGATGGCCGACACCGTGAAAAGGGCGATGGAGGCTCGAAAGATGGGAATCAATCTCGATCCGGCAGAGATGCTCGAGGTCTTCGGCGACTTCGATCCGACCGGCCACGCGGATGAGGCGGAGCGCCGGTGGGGCGACACCGCGCAGTTCGAGGAGGCGCAGCGCCGGACGGCGACGTACACGAAGGACGACTGGGCGCGCCATGGGGCCGAGCACCGGGAGCTCCAGCAGCGATTCGCGGCCGCCCTCGCCGGCGGCAGGCCACCCCACAGCGCCGAGGCGATGGACCTCGCCGAGGAGCACCGGCAGCAGCTCAACCGCTGGATGTTCCGGTGCAGCCACGAGATGCACCGGGGGCTCGGCGACCTCTACCGCGACGACCCCAGGTTCCGGAGCGGCTACGACCAGGTGGCGCCGGGCCTGGCGGTCTACGTCCGCGACGCCATACACGCGAACGCCGGGCGGCACGAGGGCTGACCGGCCGGGACCACCGCGGCGCGTGCCGGGGTGGTCCCTTCCGTCAACCGCGCGCCCGTGGTCACCGACGGCCGAAGCGCCCTACCTGATCGCGTACGTGGCCGTGACCTGCACGACTCGCTCGGGGCCCGATGGGCCGTTGCACGTCACCGGAGGCTGCGCGACGATGCTCTGCACGTCGCCGAGCTTCACCCCGGCCGCCGTGGCGGTCGAGCCGGCCATGTCCCTGGCCTGCGCGGCCGCCCGTCCGACCGCGTTCTGCACCTGGTCCTGGGTGGGCTGGCCGGCGACCGGCGAGGAGGTGGAGTAGGCGGTGACCCCCGCGACCTGCAGCACCGCCTTCGTGGCCTCGGCCAGCGCGTCGGTCCCGGTCACCGTCGCCTGCAGGGACGCGTAGGCGGAGAACTGCCGGCCCTGCACGTCTCCGTACGTGCGGAAGTAGGACACCTGCACGCTCCCTGGCGGCACGCCCACCTTCCCCAGCGCGTCCCGCACCGCCGCGATCTTCGACTGGACGGCGCTCACCGCGGCGCTCGCGTCCGCGCCGGTCTGCTGCACCGTGACGTTCACGGTCCCGACCGGGTCGGACCCGGCGACCGACGCGGTGCCGGTCGCGGCCAGGCCGCGGCCCTGGAACTGGACGGTCGGCGAAGCGGAGCAGGAGTTGCCGACGATGGGCATCGACGCCGGTCCGGCGACCGCCTGGCCGGACGCCGCCTGGGAGGTGGGCGCGCCGGCCACCGCGGCCCTGGCATCGCCGGCGACCGGTGCCGCCGCCCCGGACGCCCCGGACGTCGACGAGCCCTGGCCGTTGGCGGCCGGCGGCACCACGATCGCCGTGACGCCCTGGCCCGCCGGCCGCCCGCTCAGCGCGATCGCCAGCAGGCCGCCCATCAGCACCAGCGCCAGCGCGGCCGCGCCCGCCGCGGCGTACCGCCACCAGGGTGGCAGCTGCCAGCCGCCCGGCGGCGCCGTTGCGAGGCTCCCGAGCAGGCGCCCCCGAACCCTGGCCACCGCCGCCGCGTCCGGCTCGGCGGCCTCCCGCAGGGCGCCGTCCAGGCGCCGCAGCTCCGAATCCACGTCGGTCTCGTTCATCTCAGATCAGCGCTCCAGGTGGGCCTGCAGCCGGCGGGCAGCTCGATGCCACGCCATGCGAGAGGCGGCGTCCGTCTTGCCGAGGTGGGCCCCGACCTCCGCGAAGCTCAGCCCGGCCGCCCGCATGGCCAGCAGCTCGCGTTCCTCGGGAGCCAGCGTCTCCAGCGCCGCCAGCAGCTGGATGCGGTCGACCACGCCGGCCGCGACGTCGTCGCCGGCCGCCGGATCGCGCCCGAGTGGCAGCACGGCCATCCGGCCCCGCCGCCGGAACCGGTCGATGGCCAGGTTGCGGGCGATGCGGATCAGCCAGTGCCTGATGGGCCGGTCGGAGGCGCGGTAGGCGGGCCACTGGCGCCAGGCTCGCAGGAAGGTGTCGGCGGCGAGGTCCTCAGCGTCGTCCCCGGCTGCGGCGCGCAGGTACGCCAGCACCGCCGGCGCCTCGCGGTCGTACAGCTCCAGGAACGCCTCCTCCGGGCTGGTTGCGGCGGACACTGCGGTCACTCGAGTGCTCAAGGCACTCTACAAACGCAGCCGGCGGCAAAAGAGAACGCACCCGGGCCTGGTGGTCGGCGACGCGGAGACGCGGCGGGTGATCTGAGGCGTCGAGCCCTCCGGAAGCTGCACGACGCGCCCGGCCGGGTCGACACGCGGCGCGGAGGAAGGCGATGCCCACCAGGACGAGCCCGAGGCGGACCTGCGGGACGATCGTCAGGAGCGTGGATCGCCCGCGGCGCCCAGCAGGATCAGGAGGGTGTCGCAGGTCGCCGCGGCCGCGATCGCCAGCGCGGCTCTCGGGAACCCGTACAGCAGGCCCTGGTTGAGCACGAACAGGTTCTGCTGCCCGACGGGCAGGATGAGGGCAATCCGAGAAGGAGCCCCGAGAGGTAGACGGTCACCTGGCTCTCCTGGTGTCCGTGATGAGTTCTTCCGTGATCGACACCCCGCTCCACCAGGACGTTCGGAAGATATCCGCCGCAGTGGTGGGCGGCCCGGTACGCCGGATCCTGCATCAGTACCCGGTGCGCACGCGGAAGATTGTCGAACGGGATGCCGGGCCAGAGGTGGTGAACCAGGTGGTATTGGTCGTTGTGCGAACTGGCGTACCGCTCGACGACCCAACCCGCGTGGCGTACCAGCTAGAATGGGGGCCAAATAGTAGAAGCCGCGGGGTCCGGGCGGGAGGAGAGAAGCGATGCCGGCAGTTCGAGCGGTCCTCCTCTTCGTCACCTACTGGCTGTTCGTAACGCCCGTCGGTCTGCTGCTGCGGACGGTCCACGACCCGATGCGCCGGCGATGGGACCCTCGCGCCCGGACCTACTGGGATTCGGGTACTTGACACAGATGCGCCTACCGGGATAGCGTAGGTTTCGTCCGGTATACCGACCGGTAGAGGCGGGAACGAGGCCTATCGCTGCAAGCGGCGCAGGCCGGATACGTGCTGGTTCACTATGCTCACCCGTGTGTCGCCGGAGGGATGCGTCCGTCATGTGTCTGGTCAGCGTTCACAACGAATGGGATCCGCTCGAGGAGATGATCGTCGGCGTCGCGACAGGGGCACAGGTGCCGCTGCCGGACCGAGGTCTGTTCGCGGTGGACTATGCCGCGCACTACGAGACCATGGACGAGATCCCGAGCGGGCCGTACGATGCGAGGATCGTCGAGGAGGCGAACGAGGACCTCGACGCGTTCGCGCGAGCCCTGGAGCAGGCGGGCGTCGTGGTTCGCCGGCCTGCGGTGACGGACCACTCGAAGCGGTTCGGGACGCCGGACTGGACGACCGACGGAGAATACAACTACTGTCCCAGGGACGTCCTCCTGCCCATCGGGGAGACGGTGATCGAGACGCCGATGGTGCTGCGGTCGCGGTACTACGAGCCGTTCGCGTACCGCGACATCCTGCTCGAGTACTTCGAGAGCGGCGCCAACTGGATCTCGGCTCCGAAGCCGCGGCTGCTCGACCAGACCTACAACGTTCGCCCCGGGTCCGGATCGCTTCTGAACAACTGTGAGCCGGTGTTCGACGCCGCCAACATCCTGCGCGTCGGCAGGGACATCCTCTACCTGCTCTCCTGCAGCGGCAACCTGCTCGGCTGTCAGTGGCTGCAGCGGGTCCTGGGTGACGGCTACCGCGTACATCCTGTCAGCGGGGTGTACGAGGGCACGCACCTCGACACGACGATCGCGGTGATACGCCCCGGGCTGGTCCTGATCAACCCGGAGCGAGTCCGCGAGGACCAGGTCCCGTCGATCTTCCGCAGCTGGGACATCATCTGGTGCCCCGAGATGGTCGACACCGGCTACGCGTGGTCGTATCCGCGCGCGTCGATCTGGCAGGGCATGAACCTCGTCATGGTCAATCCCGGCCTGGCGGTGGTCAACGAGCTGCAGAAGCCGCTCATCGCGGAGCTGGAGACGCACCGCGTCGACGTCATCCCGCTGCGGATGCGTCACGCCCGCAGCCTGAGCGGCGGCTTCCACTGCGTCTCGGTCGACGTCAGGCGTCGGGGCTCCCTCGAAGACTACTGCTCATGACCGCCGCCGGCCTGTCGATCGCCTACGTCCCGCTGATCCTGTTCACCGTCTCCACCTGCGGCACGCCGGGGCCCAACAACATGATGGTGATGGCGTCCGGGGTGAACTACGGCTTCAGGCGCAGCCTTCCCCACGTCATCGGCATCAACACGGGCTTCCCGCTCATGGTGGTCGCGGTGGGTCTCGGCCTCGGCGGGGTGCTCCGCAACTTCCCGGTCCTCTACGACATCCTGCGACCGATCGGCGCCGCCTATCTCCTCTACCTCGCGTACCGGACCGCCACCGCGTCGCCGGTGACCCCCGGTGACGCGGCGGATGCGCGTCCGCAGCGGCGGCCGCTGTCGCTCGTGCAGGCGGCCCTGTTCCAGCTGGTCAATCCCAAGTCGTGGGTCATGATCGTCGGCGCCCTGGTGACGTATGCGACGGCGACGGGCGACTACCTGCTCCAGGTCTTCGTCATCGCCCTGATCTTCCTCGTGTTCGGCACGCCCTGCACGTCCGGCTGGCTGTGGATCGGCATGTCACTCAAGCGGGTGCTCACGAGACCGCTCCATTTCCGCGTGTTCAACGTGGGCATGGCCTGCCTGCTCGTGATCTCGCTCGTCCCGATTCTCGAAGAGATCTACAGGACCTTCGTGCATTGAGCCCGGATCCATCGATCCTCACCGGCGCCTTGTGCCCGCCACCCAGAGGTACCCGGCATACGCCACCCCACCCCACGAAATCCGCACCCCCGGGGACCCTATGGGTGGAGCCCCGCGATTTCGTGGGGACCCCGGGATCTCGCGGTCCTGCTTCTGCGGCTCTCGGTCATGAGTACTCCGTACACGCTCCCTGTGATCCTCGGCCCAGGCCCACGATCTGTTCTGACGTACCTGGACGCCAACTCGCTCGGCGCGGATCGGTGGATCCGGGCTGAGCCGAAGCCGAAGGAGATGCCATGACCCGCGTGCTCTACCGCAACGTCCGGGCGACCCCCGGGACCGCCGTCGGCGGTGATGGCATCCACCTCTTCGACCGCGACGGCCGCCGGTACATCGACGCCTGCTGCGGCGTGGTGGTCTCCAGCCTCGGCCACAATCACCCGAGGGTGGTCGAGGCCATCAAGCGCCAGGCCGACCAGCTGGCCTACGTGCACGCGGGCGCCTTCACGAACGGTCCGGCCGAGGAGCTGGCGGAGCTCCTGGTCGAGCGATCCCCCGGCCTGACCCACGCGTACTTCCTGTCCGGCGGGTCGGAGATCGTCGAGCTGTGCCTGAAGACGGCGTACCAGTACCACGTCGAGACCGGCCAGCCCGGGCGCCGCACCTTCATCTCCAGACGCCAGAGCTATCACGGCAGCACGCTCGGCACGCTCGCGATCTCGGGCAACCTGCAGCGCCGCGACATCTTCGACCCGCTGCTCGGCCCCACGCACCTCGTGGCGCCGTGCTACGCGTATCGGGACAAGCGCGAGGGCGAGAGCGACCGCGAGTATGGGCGCCGGCTGGCCGCCGAGCTGGAGGAGAAGATCCTCGAGATCGGCCCCGACCAGGTCGCCGCCTTCGTGGCCGAGACGGTCGTCGGGTCCACGTCGGGGGCGGTGCCGCCGGTGGAGGGCTACTTCGCGGAGATCCGCGCGGTGTGCGACCGGCACGGCGTCCTCCTGATCCTGGACGAGGTGATGGCCGGCATGGGCCGGACCGGGCACCACTACGCGTGCGCGGAGGACGATGTTCGGCCCGACATCCTCGCCGTCGGCAAGGGCCTCGCGGCCGGGTACCAGCCGATCTCGGCGATGCTCGTGGCTCCCCACGTCCACGAGGCGATCAGGGCGGGCTCCGGCATCCTGAAGAACGGTCAGACCTTCGTCAACCACCCGCTCGCGTGCGCCACGGCCCTGGAGGTGCAGCGGACGATCGTCGAGGATGGCCTGCTGGGGAACGTGCGCCAGCGCGGCCACCAGCTGCGCACGCGGCTGACGGAGGTCTTCGCCGAGCAACCGCACGTCGGCGACGTCCGGGGCCGCGGGCTGTTCATCGGCGTCGAGGTGGTGGAGGACCGGTCGACGAAGGAGCCGCTGGCGACCGACTTCGGGTTCCCGGCCCGCCTGCGCGCGGAGGCGCTGCGCGAGGGGCTCATGACCTATCCGATGTCCGGCACCATCGACGGGAGGCGGGGCGACCACGTGCTGCTGGCGCCTCCGTTCATCTGCACGGCGGACGACGTCGAGGCGATCGTCACCCGCTTCGCGGCCGCCGTGGACGCCGTGTTTCGGGAGGCGTCGTGAGCACGGGCTCCAGGCGCGCCGAGCTCACCCCCCAGATGCTGCAGTACGCCGAGAAGTTCGACGACCGCGGCGACATCAGGTGGCTGCCGTACCTGATGTACTTCCACCCCACCGACCACGGCTCGGAGGTGGTGAACACGGACCGGC
>DASYBH010000104.1:0-5888 GCA_036500885.1 Candidatus Dormiibacterota bacterium | reverse complement strand
GGCGACGCGAACGTGTTGTCCACGATCAGCGGGACGCCGACCTCGTGGGCCAGGTTGGCCAGGGCCTCGATGTCGATCACGTCGATCGTCGGGTTGCCCAGGGTCTCCGCGTAGAAGGCCCTGGTCCTGGGCGTGACGGCCGCCCTCCACTGGTCGAGGTCCCAGCCGTCCACGAACCGGGCGTCGATGCCCATCTTGCGGAAGCTGACGTCGAACTGCTGGAACGACCCGCCGTACAGCGAGCGCGAGCTGACGAACTCGTCGCCGGACTGCATCAGCGTGAAGATCGTGAGGTGCTGAGCCGCCTGGCCGGACGCGGTGGCGACCGCTCCGATGCCGTTCTCCAGGGCAGCGATCCGCTCCTCGAAGACGGCGACCGTCGGGTTCATGATCCGCGAGTAGATGTTGCCGAAGCGCTGGAGCGCGAAGAGGTTGGCGGCGTGATCGGTGTCCTCGAAGACGTAGGCGCCGGTCTGGTAGATGGGCACGGCCCTGGCGCCGGTGACGGGATCCGGGCGCTGGCCGGCATGGACGGCCAGGGTGTCGAAGCCGAACTGTTTTTCGCCGTGCATGTCTGCGAGTGTAGAGCTCCCCGGCTTCCAGAATCGCCGGAACCCGCTGCGGGGGCCGCCCGTTTAGCCTAGGTAGCAGTGCTCGAGTCGATCCACTCGCCCGCCGATCTCAGATCGCTCCGCCGGGACCAGCTCGAGGCGCTGGCCGCGGAGATCCGTGCGTTCCTCGTCGAGCACGTCTCCAGGACCGGCGGGCATCTCTCGCCCAACCTCGGGGTCGTCGAGCTCACCCTCGCCCTGCACCGCGTCTTCGAGAGCCCCGACGAGGCGATCATCTGGGACACCGGCCACCAGGCCTACGTCCACAAGCTGCTGACCGGGCGGAACGGCGCCTTCACGAGTCTGCGCCAGCCGCGCGGGATGTCCGGCTATCCGTCGCGCGGCGAGAGCCCGCACGACGTGATCGAGAACAGCCACGCCTCGACATCGCTCTCCTACGCGCTCGGCCTGGCCGAGGCCCGCCTCCGCGCCGGCGTCCCCGGCAGCGTGGTGGCGGTCATCGGCGACGGCGCCCTGACCGGCGGCATGGCGTACGAGGCGCTCAACCAGATCGCCCACCTGCAGCCGCCCAACCTCGTGATCGTCATCAACGACAACGGCCGCTCGTACGCCCCCACGGTGGGCGGCCTGGCGCGGCACCTGGCGCAGCTCCAGATCGACCCCCGCTACGAGCGCGTCAAGGAGGAGATCGCTCACCGCCTCCGCGACGTGCCGCTGGTCGGCGCGCAGGCCGAGGGGGCCGCCTTCCGCGTCAAGGAGTCGATGAAGCAGCTCCTGCAGCCCAGCACCGTCTTCGACAGTCTCGGCCTGAAGTATGCCGGCCCCGTCGACGGCCACGACCTGGACGCGGTGGAGGACCTGCTCCGCCGGGCGAAGCGGCTCAAGGCGCCAACGGTCATCCACGTGCTCACCGAGAAGGGCCGTGGCTACGGACCGGCGATCGACGACGAGCTCGACAAGCTGCATCAGGTCGGCCCTCAGTCCGACCCGCTGACCGGCCGGCCCCGCCACACGGAGCTGACCTACACGGCCGTCTTCGGTGAGGCGATCCTGTCGGCCGCGTCACGACATCCCGACGTCGTCGCCATCACGGCCGCCATGGCCTCCTCGACCGGGCTCCTGAACTTCGCGAAGGAGTTCCCCGACCGCGTCTTCGACGTCGGCATCTGCGAGCAGCACGCCGTGACCTTCGCGGCCGGCCTGGCCATCGGCGGCCGCCGGCCGATCGTGTGCCTGTACTCGACGTTCCTGCAGCGGGCGTTCGACCAGGCGATGATGGACGTCTGCCTGCACCGGCTGCCGGTGGTCTTCGTGGTCGACAGGGCCGGCGTGACGGGGCCGGACGGCTCGTCCCACCACGGCGTCTTCGACCTCAGCTACCTGCGGCTGATGCCCAACATGAAGATCGCCGCACCGGCCGACGCGACCGAGCTGTGCGCGCTGCTGGAGACGGCGCTGGCCAGCGACGGCCCTGTCGCCATCCGATTCCCGAGGGGCACCGTGCCCGCGACCCCGGACCTCCCGGTCGAGCCGATCCCGGTCGGTCGCTGGGAGGAGGTGCGGCGCGGCGGTGACGTGGCGATCCTGGCCATCGGCCGCATGGTCGAGGTGGCCACGGTCGCCGCGGACCAGCTCGCCGCCGGGGGAATCGCGTGCGGGGTGGTCAACGCTCGCTGGCTCAAGCCGATGGACCCTCGCCTGGTCACCGACTGGGCGCGCCGCTACCCGCTCCTCGTGACCGCCGAGGACAACGTCGGCACCGGGGGGTTCGGCGCGGCCGTGCTGGAGACCCTGGCGCCGCACGGGCTCGCCGGCAAGGTCCGGGTGGCGGCGCTGCCCGACCGATTCCTGCCGCACGGCAAGCAGGCCGAGATCCTGTCCGAGCACGGCCTGGACCCCGAGGGCCTGGCGCTCCTGGTCCGGGCGGCAATAGCCGAGCGCTCCCGCCCGGTCTGAAAGGTGCAAGGGGGGGCAGGCCCCCCCTTCCGGAACCCCCCCTCTTATCCGGGACGTTTGGGGCGCCTCCGGCGCAGCGCTTCGCGTCTGTAGTCGGGGCTGGGTGACCTTGGTGAGACGCGCTCGGACACTCGGGCAAAGCCCTTGCTTCCGGCCGCCCCGAGACTTACACGGGCTTGCGGCCTCGGAAGCCCTCGCCGATGCGGTGCCAGTGGGTGACGCGGTCCTCGCCCAGCTGCCAGCAGAGCTCGATCAGCTCGCCGTCGCGATAGGACAGGAAGTCCACCAGGCCGGTCCGGGGGTCCTTGAGCTGCACGCCCATCCGCTCCAGGCCCCCCAGCGCGGCGACCAGGTCGGCCTCGGCGCCCCGCAGCGCGGTGCTGCTCTCCTCGTAGCGGTCGCTCTCCGCGGCGCCCGCGCCGGGTCGGTGCAGACGGTACTCCGCGATGCGGACCTGGTCGGTGAGCTCGTCCATCTGGCCGGACAGCTCCACGATCTGGCCGACCAGCCGGCGCACCTGCGGCAGGGCCTGGTTCGCCTCGTGCAGCCGGTACGTGCGGGTCGCCACGTGCTTAGGATAGGCCGCGTTGCAGAGATCGCTGAACGGCTACACGCCCTATGTGACCTTCACGCGGACTGAGTGGGCGCGACTGCGCGCGGCGACGCCGATGACCCTCACTGACGAGGACCTGGTGACCCTCCGCGGCATCAACGAATACGTGGATGTGCAGGAGGTCACGGAGGTCTACCTGCCCCTCTCGCGCCTGCTCAACCTGTACGTGGCCGCCGCACAGGGACTGCACCACGTGACGGACATGTTCCTGGGCAAGCCGGCACGGCCGGTGCCCTACATCGTCGGCATCGCCGGCAGCGTGGCGGTCGGCAAGAGCACCCTGGCCCGCATCCTGTGCGCGCTCCTGGGCCGCTGGCCGAACCACCCCCAGGTGGACCTGGTCACGACGGACGGGTTCCTGTACCCCAACCGCATCCTGGAGGAGCGCGGGCTGATGAACCGCAAGGGGTTCCCGGAGAGCTACGACCTCCGCCGCCTGATGCGGTTCATGGCCGAGCTGAAATCGGGGGCCGACGAGGTGCGCGCGCCCGTCTACTCCCACCTGGTCTACGACATCGTCCCCGGCGAGGAGGAGGTCGTCCATCACCCCGACATCATCCTGGTCGAGGGTCTCAACGTGCTGCAGACGCCAGACGGCGCTCGCAGGCGATCCATCCGGACGTTCGTGTCCGACTTCTTCGACTTCTCGATCTACCTCGACGCCGATGAGCACGACGTGGAGGAGTGGTACGTCGCCCGCTTCCTGACCCTCCGCAACACCGCCTTTCGCGACCCCCGCTCGTATTTCCGCCGCTACGCCGGGCTGCCCGAGGACGAGGCCGTCGCGACGGCCCGGCGGATCTGGACGGAGATCAACGGGGTCAACCTGCGCGAGAACATCCGCCCGACGCGAGACCGCGCAAGGCTGATCCTGCGCAAGGCCGCCGGGCACTCGATCCAGGAGGTCCACCTCCGCAAGGTCTAACGGTCACACGCTCCCGCGCAGCGTGTCGCGACCGACCTGGAAGAACGTCTCGGTCCGGTAGAGCCGGAAGCCCAGGCCGTGGTTGATCGCCAGCATCGACGCGTTCGAGCGGGCGTTCCCGGTGGTGATCCAGACGGTGTCGGGATAGGCCTCCCGGACGTGCTCCAGCATCGCGGCCTTCAGCCACTTGCCCAGGCCCCTGCCGCGGGCCCTGGGGTGGACGCCGGTGAACATCTGACGCACGATGCCCGGCTCGTACCGGTGCTTGAGCACGTCCGTCATGCCCGAGATGGAGCCGTCCGCGTCCCGGACCCGATACGTCGGGTTGACGCTGCCGATCTTCTGCATTCGCCCGCGCCAGACGCGCACCGATTCAGGCGTCATGACGATCTCGCCGTGGTCCAGCCCCTCGAACGGCATCGTGTTCAGCAGCTCGTTCAACGTGACGCAGTGCCCGTCCAGGAGCTCGTCGGGCACGAACGGCGTCATCAGCTCGAGCCGCGCGCCCGGCGACCGGGCCTGGCCCTCGGCCACCCAGCGGGACACCATGTCCCAGTCCACCTCGCGGAGGTCCAGGCGGCTGGCCCGCTCGACCAGCTTCGGCTCGGCGCCCAGGCGGCGCAGGAACGCGTGGCCAGGCTCGTCCTCACCCGTGCTCGACAGCACGGTGGCCCCGTACTCCTCCATCAGCGCCACCAGGACCGGTACGAAGCTCCGGCCGATCCCGCGCCCGCGGTGCGATGGGAGGATGTACGCCCAGCCCCACATGAGGTGCTTGCTGGTCGGGTACTCCGGTGACTCGGGCGTCCGGACCTCCACCTGCAGCTCGGCGACCACCTGGTCGCCGTCCAGCACGTTGAACCAGCGACGGTACTCGTGGGGGTCCTCGTGGGTCCGCCGCAGCTCGAACACGTCGTCAGGCGGCAGCGGATCCTCGGGCCGCCACTCCGCCTGGAGCACACGCCGGAACGCGTGCTGGCGCGCCCAGTCCTCGCGGGAGGCGCGGTCAGGGATGAACTCGACGACGTCACCCATCCCGGACATGGTAGCCGGCTCCCCCTTGACGGCGGCGGCGGTTGGGCGCGAAGCTTCGGTGGGTGCCGGTCACGAACCAGCTCTACCGCGAGATCATGGCGTGCTTCCCGACCGGGGTGGCGATCGTCACCGCGCACGAAGCCGGCGACACGCCGCGCGGCCTCACCCTGAGCGCCTTCTGCGCGGTCTCGCTGGACCCGCCGCTGGTGCTCGTCTGCGTGGACAAGGGCTCGAACACGCTGCCCGCCCTGCAGGCTTCCGGCGGGTTCACGGTGAACTTCCTGGCCGGCGGCAGGGAGCACCTGGCTGTGCTCTACGCCTCCAAGTCCGAGGAGAAGTTCCGCGACATCGCGTGGCGGCGGGCCGAGCTCCCCGAGGGCGGCCCCGTGCTGCACGATGACTCGGCGGCCTACGCCGTGTGCGTCACGCGGCAGACGATCGAGGCGGGCGATCACTGGGTCTTCATCGGCGAGGTGCGAGAGGGCGCCGTGATCGAGGGCCGGCTGCCGCTGGTCTATCACCGGCGCGCGTTCATCGACCTGGTCGAGCCCGGCGACGCGCTGGTTCACGACTGACGCGCCGACCCATCCAGGATCGAGCCCGCCGTCATTGATTTTCTGGGCGTCCTCCCACGAGAATTGCTTGCTTATGGCGCCTCCCGGCGCCATGCGCAACGAGCCCGGCACCGCCTCGGGGTGCTGAAGCTCCAGGGAGGAAGAACGACATGGCCTACCAGCAACCGCCGCCGCCGCCGCCCGGCTACGCGCCTGAGCCACAGGGCTACGGG
>DASYBH010000103.1:0-10833 GCA_036500885.1 Candidatus Dormiibacterota bacterium | reverse complement strand
CTCCGGGGGCCGAGACGACGCTCCCACCCGGGGTCGGCACGTGGCAGTGACCGGCATTCCGCCGAGCAGAGGCAGCCCCCGATCTGCCCTGGGTTTGTGGCGTGCTGCCGTGGCGCCCGGAGGGCGGAGCACGGTTGACTCGGCGACGACTGCTTGTAGCCGTTGGGCATGGCCCAAGGATACCCAAACAGACGTTCCCGTCACCGCTCGGCCCCGGACCACCACCTGGGGCACCTGGCCGCCGAATACCTCGGCGTCGTACCGACCCAGGCTCTGGCCGGCCCGTGGTCGGTGCGGGTCGTCGGACGGTACGCTGTACTCGTGGCCCGCGTACTGCACCACCGCGTTCACGGGTTGCCGAGCGAACGGCTCGAGCGTCTTCACCAGCAGTTCGAGCACCTGGCCGCCCGCCGATCCTGGCGGGGCGATAGGCCGTGGGTGTCCAGCGAACGCTCGACGGGCCTCTTCGAGATGGAGTATTTCAGTCACATCCGCGAGGCCGAAGGCGACTCCGTGTCCGCGGCCGGCTTCCTCAAGACGGGTGGAGACGAGACGGATGCGCTCGTGCTGATGCTGTTCCTGCGCGACACGAGCGCGGAGTACGGCGTGCGCGTGGTGTGGCGCGACGAGGACAATCCGCTGGCCAAGCTGCGCTCGCTGGAGTTCCTGCACGGACGGCTGCCATCGGGGAACTCTCTGGAGGAGCTGCTGGCGCGCCGGGCCGTGATCAAGAAGGTGGACGGCCAGCCGATCCTCTTCTATCCGCCCGCACACCGGCTGAACCGCCAGGTCCCGGCGCGTCCCTCCCAGTGGGGCTACGCGCTGTGCGGGCTGCGGGCCTACGCCCCGACCCTCCTGGAGGCAGAGCAGGAGGCGCTCAAGATCCTGCGCGCGATGAGGCGACTTGGCCGCTGAGGTGGACCAGCGCGAGGGAACCCTCTCCTCGCGCGACGGCACCCGCCTCAGCTGGCGCGCCTGGATCGTGCCGTCGCCGAGAGCGGCGCTGGCCGTGGTGCACGGGCTCGGCGAGCACTCCGGCCGCTACGCCGGTCTGGCCGAGGCCATGACGCGACACGGCTACACGTGCTTCGCGGTCGACCTGCGCGGCATGGGCCGCAGCGAGGGGCGCCGTGGCCACGTCGACCGGTGGCAGTGCTGGATCGACGACTGCGCCGCCTTCCACGAGATGGTGACCGAGCGGTCGGATGGCGTCGAGGTGGTGCCGTTGGGCCATTCCTTCGGCGGCGTGCTGGTCGCGACCGCCGTGCTGGCCGGCGCCGTGCGCCCGCGCCGGTTCGTGCTCTCCAACCCCGCGTTCCGCCCCGCCGTGCGGGTTCCGGGCTGGAAGCTGCTCCTGGGGCGCGCCTCCAGCGCGCTCGTCCCCACCCTGACCCTCGGCAACGAGGTTGACCCGGCGCTGGTCTCGCGCGATGCCAGAGCGGTGGCGGCCTACCGGAGCGACCCGCTGGTGCATGACCGCATCTCCAGCCGGCTCTTCACCGAGTGGGTGGCGGCGAGCGGTACCGCGCTGAGGCGGGCCGGGGAGCTGGAGGCGCCCTGCCTGCTCATCGTCTCCGAGGACGACCGCATCATCGACCGCGAGGGCGGCCTGCAGTTCGCCCGGCGGGCCGGCGCGGGTGCGACCATCCTGAGCTATCCCGACCGCTACCACGAGCCGTTCAACGACCTCGGTTCCGCGGAGGTCTTCGCCGACCTCGCCGCCTGGATCGGATGAGGGTCGTCGTGCAGCGTGTCGGCTGCGCCTCCGTGAGCTGGGAGGCCGATGGCGGTGGACGGCGGCGAGAGGAGATCGGCCGCGGTCTCGCGATCCTCGTCGGCGCTGGACCGGCCGACGAGGCTGCCCACGCCGACCGGCTCGCTGACAAGGTGGCTCAGCTGCGCATCTTTCCCGACGAAGGCGGCAGATTCAACCTGAGCCTGGAGGACGTGGGCGGCGAGGCGCTCGTCGTGTCGCAGTTCACTCTCTATGCGGACGCCAGCCGGGGGCGACGTCCCGGCTTCGCGGGCGCGGCCGCGCCCGACCGCGCCCGCGACCTGTGCCAGCGCTTCGCGGATCGCCTGACGGAGCGCGGTGTCGCGACGCGGACGGGCAGCTTCGGCGCCCACATGACGGTGAGCCTCGACAACGACGGCCCGGTGACGCTGGCGCTCAGCACCGACCCCTGGGACACCCGCATCGGTGGCTGACGACGCCGGCGCGAGGTTCCTCGCCGAGCACGCGGCCGAGATCGAGGCCGCCGCCGAGCGCATCCGGCCCCACATCCGCCGGACGCCCCTCCTCACCGCGGACATCGACGCTCGCCTGCGCCTCAAGCCCGAGAGCTTTCAACGCACCGGCTCGTTCAAGGCCAGGGGCGCGTTCAACGCGGTCCTCCAGCTCGGTCAGCGTCGCCCGGACGTGAGCGGTGTCGTTGCGGTCAGCTCCGGCAACCATGCCCAGGCGGTCGCCCTGGCGGCCCGGACCGCCGGCCTGTCTGCCGTGATCCTCATCCCGTTCGATGCCAATCCCGACAAGGTGGCGGCCACGCGCGCCTACGGCGCCGAGGTCATCCAGGACGGCATCACCTTCGAGAACCGCGAGGAACGGCTCCGCGAGGTCATCGCGAAGCGCGGGCTGACGCTGGTGCATCCCTTCGACGACTGGGACGTCATCCATGGCCAGGGCACGGCCGCGCTGGAGATGCTGGACGACGAGCCCGAGATCGGCGTCATCGCCACCCCGACCGGTGGCGGCGGCCTGCTCAGCGGCACGGCGCTCGTCGCGAAGGCGCGCGGTACCGGCGTGCGCGTGATCGGCGTGGAGCCGGAGCGGGCCGATGACGCCAGGCGGACGTTCCTCACGGGGACGATCCAGACGCTGGACAGGGCCCCGGACACGATCGCCGATGGTGTCCGTGCGACGGCGATCGGCAGGCGCAACTTCGAGGTGATGGTGGAGCGGCGGCTCATCGACGACATCGTCACGGTGACGGAGGAGGAGGTGCAAGAGAGCCTGTTAAGGGCGTGGCTGGACCTCAAGCTGGCGATCGAGGCCACCGCCGCGCTGCCGCTGGCCGCCTACCTGGCCGGCAAGCTGCCAGACGCCGGCGGCCGTCCGGTCGGTCTCGTCCTCTCCGGCGGGAACGCCAGCCCCCAGGTGGTGCTTAGACTGCTTCGTAACCGATGGTCCCCGTCAGAGAGGTCATGACCACCGAGGTCGTCAGCTTTCGAGAGGACACCCCGGTCGGTGTGATCGCCGACGGGCTCGCGAGCAGGCGCATCACCGGCGCGCCGGTGGTGACCGGCGAGGGCTTCGTCGTCGGCATCGTCTCCGAGTCCGACGTCTTCTCCAAGCACGGCGCCGTCGCGCGTGACATCATGTCGCCACAGGTGATCTCCATCACCGAGGAAACGGGCATCGACGAGGCGGCTCGCCTGCTGGTGGGCGAGCGCATCCGGCGTCTGCCGGTGCTGCGCCAGGGCCGCCTGGTCGGCCTGATCAGCCGGTCCGACGTGCTGACGTTCTTCGCCACGCGCGTGTGGACGTGCTCCGCCTGCGGCAACGGCGAGCACGGGCTGCAGGCCCCGGAGCGCTGCGCCGCCTGCTCCAGCACCGCGTTCACTCTCGACCGGGCGCATCCCAGGCAGTAGCGAACCGCATGGCGATCGGGCTCAGCGCGAAGGCCGGCCGGTTCACGGAATCGATCATCCGCGAGATGACGCGGGTGAACCTCGCCCTGCACGGGCCGGACCGCGCGGTCAACTTCGCGCAGGGCTTTCCCGACTTCGACCCGCCTCCGGAGATCGTCCAGGCCGCCCACGCGGCGCTCACCGCCGGCGGACCGTACCATCAGTACGCCACGACGTGGGGCGCTCCGGTGCTCCGGCAGGCCGTCGCCGAGAAGAAGTCGGGGGAGTGGGGCCGGCCGGTCGATCCCGAGACGGAGGTCACCGTCGCCTGCGGCGCCACCGAGTCGATGATGGCAGCGATGCTGGCCGCCGTCGATCCCGGTGACGAGGTGATCGTGTTCGAGCCGTTCTACGAGAACTACGGCCCTGACTGCATCCTCAGCGGCGCCCAGCCCAGGTACGTGGCGCTGCGGCCGCCGGACTGGGCCTTCGATCCGGACGAGCTGCGGGCGGCGTTCACCGGGAGAACCCGCGCGATCGTCGTGAACACACCGCACAATCCGACGGGCAAGGTCTACACGCGCGAGGAGCTGCGGCTCATCGCCGAGCTCTGCCAGGAGCACGACGCGATCGCCATCACCGACGAGATCTACGAGCACATGGTCTACGAGGGCGAGCACGTCAGCATGGCCGCGCTGCCCGGGATGGCCGAGCGGACCATCACCATCAGCGGCGCGAGCAAGACCTACTCGATCACCGGCTGGCGCATCGGCTGGCTGATCGGGCCGCCGGCCCTGACGGACGGCATCCGCAAGGTGCACGATTTCCTGACGGTCGGAGCGGCGCATCCCCTGCAGATCGCGGTAGCGACGGCCCTGCGCTTCCCGCCCGCCTTCTACGACGCGCTGCTCGAGGAGTACCGCGAGCGTCGCGCGGCGCTGCTGTCCGGGCTGCGCGAGTGCGGCTTCGACCCCACTCCGCCCGCCGGCGCCTACTACGTCATGGCGGGCATCCAGGGCCTGACGGACCTGGACGACGTCGCGTTCGCCCAGCGGCTGATCAAGACCGCGGCGGTGGCGACGGTGCCCGGCTCCAGCTTCTATGCGGATCCCGAGCTCGGGCGCCGCCACATTCGGTTCAGCTTTCCGAAGCGGCGCGAGACGATCGAGCGCGGCATCGGCGCCCTCCGAGCCGCCCTGACGTAGCCGACTCCGACAAATCCGAGAGACAGAGGGGGTTCCGGAAGGGGCCTGCCCCCTTGCCTCTTAACGGGCTGGGTTCCGGTTCGGCCCGCGGCGGCCTACCGTCCCGGGCCATGAGCTTCACCGCGTTCCTCCGCCCGCCACTGGTCTGGCTCGTCACCGCCGAGGTGGTGCTGATCGCCATCATGGGCTCGGTCGCCTGGCACGTATGGCAGGAGCACGCGCCGGCCGCTCAGGTCTCGGCCGGCGTCCCGCCCAGCCCGGCTCCGTCACCGCGACCCGCATCGCGACCCGTCTCCCGTCCCCGCGCGCAGCCGTCCTCGTCGCCGGCGCCAGGCGCCACTCCGCTGGCCCGCCCGACCCCGGGCATCCGCACGGATCCCGACTTCGTATCCCGCCAGCTCGTCGAGCTCAACCGGGTCGAGACGACGTTCGCGGATCTGGAGTGGCGGGTGACCAGGGCGGTCGTGGACGCCATCCAGCACTACCTGGAGGGAGTCGTCCTTCCATCGATCGAGCGAAGCGAGCGGGGACAGCGATGACCGGCCGGCGCCACTCAGCCGGCGGCCTGGCCGAGCGCGGTCCGCATCAGCTCCGACAGAGTGGGATAGGCGTGCATCGTGCGCGCCACCACTCCGACGGGGATCTGACCCGCCATGATCGCGACGGCCTCGTGAATCATGTCGCCCGCGGTCTCGGCCACGATGTGGCACCCCAGCAGCTCGCCGGTCGCGGCGTCCGCGACAACCTTCACGTGACCGTCCACCTGACCGTCGATCTGCGCCTTCTCAGCGCCGGCGACCTCGGCGAAGCCGATGCGCACGGCGTGGCCCGCCTCGCGTGCCTGCTGCTCGGTCAATCCAACCGACGCGACCTCGGGATCGGTGAAGGTGACCCTGGGCAGCACCCGCAGATCGGCGACGAGACCGGCGTCCATCACCGCATTCTCCGCGGCCACCCTGCCCAACTCGGACGCCACGTGCGTGAAAAGGGCGCCCCCGATCACATCGCCGGCCGCCCACGCCCACGGCTGGCTGGTTCGCAGGTGGTCGTCCACCTCGATTCCCCGCGGTGTCCAGGCGATGCCCGCCGCGTCCAGACCGAGCGCCGCGCCGTCGAGGGACCGCCCGACCGCCAGCAGCACCTCCTCGACCTCCAGGGGCGGACCCCCGGCGAACAGCAGCCTCCGGCCGAAGCCCGATCGCTCCACCCGCTGCAGGCGGTCACCGAGCCGCACGACGATTCCCTCCGCCTCGAACACGTCGCGGATGGCCCGTCCGGACTCCGGCTCCTCCGCTGGCAGCATGCGGTCGAGCAGCTCGACCACGGTCACCTGCACCCCGAAGCGGGCCAGCACCTGGGCGAACTCGCAGCCGATCGGTCCCGAGCCGATGACCGCCATTCGGCGAGGGAGCTCGCGAAGTGAGAGCAGGCCCTCGTTGTCCAGGAATCCGGCCTCGTGCAGCCCCGGTATGGGCGGCACGGTCGGGTCGAGGCCCGCCGCCAGCAGGACGGCCCGAGCCTGCACCTGGTCGCCGTCGACCTCCAGGGTGTGCTCGCCGGTGAGGACGGCGGAGGCCGGATACCGCACCTCGATGCCGGCCTCGTGGAACGGCTTGACCCCGAAGCGGAGCATGTGGTCACGCACGGCGTAGGCGCGCCCGATGACCTCCGACCACTCGATGCGGGGCTCTCCGGCGTACACGCCGAAACGCCCGCCCGTGCGCACGGTGTGAGCGACCCTGGCTGAGCGGACCAGCGCCTTGGTCGGCACGCACCCGTGATTCGTGCAGGTGCCGCCGAAGTGCCTTGCCTCGGCCAGCAGGATGCGGTGCCCGCCGCGGTCCGCCACCGAGAACGCGGCCTCGGATCCCGCGGCCCCTCCCCCAACGATCACCAGATCGTAGACGCTCACCGGAGCAATATAGACGCGTGAGCGAGTTGACCGGCGACGGCCTGGAGATCCCGCGTTTCACCGATGTGCTGCAGGCGCGGCGGCGCCTGCGGTCCCATCTCGACCCCACGCCACTGCGGCACTACCGAGGTCTGTCAGACCTGACCGGTGCGGAGACGTGGGTCAAGCACGAGAACTTCCAGCCCACCGGCGCCTTCAAGGTGCGCGGCGGCATCAACCTCGTATCGCAGCTGTCGGACGATGAGCGGCGAAGGGGGGTGATCTCGGCCTCCACCGGCAACCATGGACAGTCGATCGCGTACGCCGCCCGGCTGTTCGGAGTCGCCGCGACCATCTGCGCGCCGGCCGGCGCCAATCGCGTCAAGGTCGCGGCCATGGAGGAGCTTGGCGCCAGGGTGATCCTGCACGGCGCCGACTTCGACGAGGCGCGTGAGCACTGCGAGGCGCTGGCCCGGCGGGAGGGCCACCGCTATGTGCATTCGGCCAACGAGCCGCTGCTCATAGCCGGCGTGGCGACGCACACGCTCGAGGCGCTGGAGGCGAGGCCCGAACTGGAGGTGATCATCGTCCCTGTCGGTGGCGGCAGCGGGGCGTCGGGAGCCTGCATCGCTGCCAACGCGGTCAACCCGGCCATCGAGGTGATCGCCGTTCAGTCGGCGCAGGCGCCGGCTGCCCGCATCGCCTGGCGGGAGGGCCACATGGGCCCGGCCGCGTCGACCACCTTCGCCGAGGGTATGGCCACCCGCGTCGCATTCGACCTGCCCCAGCGCATTCTGCGGGAGCGACTCGACGACTTCGTCCTTGTCGACGATGACGAGATCCGCTCGGCGGTGGCGTTGATGGTCGAGCACACGCGGACGCTGGTCGAGGCCGCCGGCGCCGCGCCGCTCGCCGCCCTCCTGAAGCTGCGCGAGCGGCTGCGAGGCCGGCGCGTCGCCCTGATCTGCAGCGGGGGCAACATCAGTCCTGAACAGCTTCGCGACGTGCTGGGCTGGAGGTTGCCGGACGCGCGGCCCGCGAAGGCAGGGTGAACAGCGCCACCAGGGCCGCCAGGGCACACAGGCCCGCCGCGATCAGGAAGATCTCGCGGTACTCCTGGAGCAGAGCGCCACGCACGCACGTCTCGTAGGCGGTGAGCTTGTCGCGCAGGCTGCCGGGCCCGGCGGTGAGCGTGTCGCAGTGTCGCGTGGCCAGGATGCTCTGCAGGCGCGCCAGGCCCAGGGCGGTCAGCGAGGCAAGGACGAGCACCATGCCGACCGTGCGCGACAGCACGACCAGGCTGCTGGCCAGGCCGTGCTCCCGGGCGCCGGCGCGCTCGAGCACGGCGAGCGTCAGCGGCGCGATCACGAGCCCGAAGCCGATTCCGCCGGCCATCAGTTCGGCGGATGCCTGCACCGAGGCGGCGCTGAGCTCGCGCAGGTCCCAACCCGACATGAGCACGAACGCGGTGCCCGCCACGATCAGGCCGGCGGCCGACGTGGCCCGCTGGCCGAGGCGGCCCGCCAGCCAGCCGCCGGCCAGCGCTCCGAAGGGGATCCCCAGCAGGAACCGCGAGAGCAGCAGGCCCGACTGCAGGGTATCCAGGGAATAGACACCCCGCGCCAGCACGGGCACGTCGACGAGGGCGACCATCAGGGCGCCGCCCGTCAGCAGGTTGGCGGTCATCGAGCCGCCGAAGGCCCGGCTGCGCAGCAGATCCCGCGCCACGAGCGGGCTCAGCTGCCTCGCCTGCCGCCACGCGAAGGCCGCCAGGACCGCGACGGCGAGCAGCCCGAACGGCACGGCGTGTGAATTCACCGGCCGGTTGCCGGGATCGTCCGGGTACAGCGCCACCACGGCAAGGCCCAGGCCCAGGCCGAGCAGCAGCGCACCGATCCACTCGACCCGACTGCCCTCGCTCGGCTCGGCAGCGTGTGGCGCGCCGGGTTGGCGCAGCGATCGCCACAGGCCCAGCAGGATCAGGGCACCCAGGGGCAGGTTCAGCCAGAAGACCGCCCGCCATGCCCCCAGCCCGGCCGCCAGCGCGGCGCCGTACACGGGCCCGAGCACGCTGCCCGCCTCCTGCAGCGCGGAGACGGCCCCGATCGCGACCGCCCGCCCCGCTCCCCGATAGAGGTCGGCCGCCAGCGCCAACGAGAGCGGGACCAGCGCCCCCCCGCCCAGTCCCTGCAGGACGCGGCCGGCCACCAGCCACTCGAGCGCCGGGGCCAGCGCGGTCACGGCCGACCCCACCCCGAAGGCGCCCAGGGCGACCGCGTACGCTGGCAGGCGCCCGCGAGCGTCCGAGAAGGCGCCGAGCAGCGGCATCGCCACGACGTACCCGCCCAGGAAGCCGGTCAGGATCGGCGCCGCGGCCTCGACGTGGTCGATGGGCAGGTCGACCGCCGCCAGCATCTGCGGCAGGAGCGTCACCACCGCGTACGCGTCGAGGGCGGCCAGCAGGAGCCCGGCCGCCGCCAGACCGAGCTGGAGGCGGCTCGCGGTCACCCCTGTGAGGTGGGATTGGCGATGGTCACCGGCTTGTTGAAGTCGTGCAGGTCGATCCGCACCTGCACGTTCCTTCCCGCCTCCAGGAGCGGGCCGGTGAGGGTGACGCGGCGCACGTAGTGGTCCGAGCGGCCGGCCCAGATCGTGGCATCGACGTCGCCGGCCGGTCTGATCGCGCCTCCCAGGAGCTGGCCGATCTGGTCGGCGGTGTAGGTCGTGCTGACCTTGTCAGCGTCCACCCCGGACAGCTGTTCGGCGCCCTGGTACTTCGGGTTCTTCCCCGCCGGCAGCATGGCGGACAGGCCGGACGTGGCGTTGAACAGCTGGCTGAGGTCGGGCACCTCCCTGGCCTGCGCCGCGCTGACCTGGGTGAACTGGGAGAAGGGCAGGCGCACGTACAGCTGCCCGCCCGTGCTGACGACCCGCAGGTCGACCAGGAAGTCGCCCTGCTTCACCTTGAACACGGTGTCGCTCTCGCCAGGGAGCTGCACCCGGGTGGTGGCGGAGCTCAGCGTGATGCCCTGCAGCGTGACGCCGGGGCCGAACTGGACGTCCGCGGCGAGGGAGTGCAAGCGTGCCATCGCCTGGCCGGCCTGGCGGAGGACGGTCGTCGGGTTGGGTGTGGTGGTGTCCGGGCCCGAGCAGGCGAGAACGAGTCCCACGAGCACGAGCGCGACAGACCGCGCGACGTCTTTCATCTACTTCAGTGAAGCACCACGGACCGGAGTCGGGTGACACGCCTCACGGATCCACCAGCACGCCCGGGTTCATCACGGCCCGGGGATCGAGCGACCGCTTGGCCGCACGGAGCGCCTCCGCGAAGAGGGAGGGCCGCTGGCGGTCGTACCAGGGCCGGTGATAGCGGCCGACGGCGTGGTGATGCGTGATGGTCCCGCCCAGGCGGAGCAGCGTGTCCGAGGCCGCCTCCTTGATCGCGGCCCACTGCTCCAGCTCGGCGCCAGGTCGACCGGGAGCCACCACGGTGTAGTAGGGCGCCGGGCCGTCCGGGTAGACATACGCGAATCGACAGGACACGATGCCCTGGCCGCACTGTTCCTCGACCGCCCGCCGAGTCGCCTCGAGCACCCCGGCGTGGAACTCGGGGAAGCGGTCCCAGGTGATGGCCGTCTCGAACGTCTCCTGGACCATGCCCAGGCGCACGTACGCGTCGTGGAGGTGGCCGCCCCTGATGAACGCGCTTCTCCAGAGACCGGCGGCGCCGTCGCGCGACGGCATCGTCTCCGCGCCGGCGCCGGACTCGGGGACCTCGCCACGATGCGCCCGGCAGATCTCGGTCGCCCTGGCCAGCCAGGGGTCCAGCTCGTGGTCGGCCGACTCGAACGCCACGATCAGGATCGAGCGAGAGCCGTCACCCGAGCCGGATGTCAGCGCCTCGTCGTGGTCCAGCAGCCGGCAGTTGGCGGGCCAGAGCCCGGACTGCGCGATCTCACGGGCGGCGTGCCAGGCGTCGTCGAACGACGCGAACGCGACCGACGCCGACGCTCGGAACCGGGGCCGGTCCTGCAGGCGCATCCACGCCCGGGTGATGATTCCCAGCGCCCCCTCCGAGCCGATGAAGAAGCGGTCGGCCGGCACGCC
>DASYBH010000102.1:0-8319 GCA_036500885.1 Candidatus Dormiibacterota bacterium | reverse complement strand
GGAAGACGTTGTCGGACCCGCCCGTGTGGATGTCGAAGCGCTCGCCCAGCAGGGCCGTCGACATCGCCGAGCACTCGATGTGCCAGCCGGGGAAGCCCGGTCCCCACGGGCTGTCCCAGACCTGGAGCCGCTTGCCGCCGGCCGCCTTCCACAGGGCGAAGTCGCCGGGCTGGCGCTTGCGCGGATCCGGCTCGCCCCTGGCGCCCGCCATCAGCTGGTCGATCGAGTTCCGCGACAGCCTGCCGTACTCCGGGAAGCTGGCGATGTCGTAGTAGACGGTCCCGTCCACCTCGTAGGCGTGGTCGCGCTCGACCAGCCGGACGATCAGCTCCAGCATCCGCGGGATGAACCGCGTGGCGCGCGGGTAGTGCTCCGCCGGCCGGATGTTGACCTTCCGGGCGTCGTCCAGGAACGCCTGGGTGTAGTACTCGGCGATCTCCTCGGCCGACCTGCCCTCCAGGCGGGCGCTGACCAGCATCTTGTCCTCGCCCCGGTCGAACTGGTCGTCGGTCAGGTGGCCGACGTCGGTGATGTTCATCACCTGGGTGACCTCGTGCCCGAGGTACTCGAGGGTTCGGCACAGCACGTCCGCGAACAGGTACGTTCGCAGGTTGCCGACGTGCGCGTAGCGGTAGACCGTCGGCCCGCAGGAGTAGATCCGCACGCGGCCCGGTTCCAGCGGATGGAACTCCTCCTTGCGCCGGGTCAGCGTACTGTACAGGCGCACCGCAACGTCCATGGTAGGTAATGTGAAGTGAAGCTGGTTCGACTCGATTCCGTCGAGGTGACCGCCGCCGGTGTGGCCGGTCGGGTGCTCACCCACGACATCGGTCATGGGCTGCGCAAGGGAACGGTGCTGGGGCCCGAGCACGTGGAGGCCCTGCGGGCGGTGCCGGAGATCCACCTGGTCGAGCTGGACGAGGACGACGTCCACGAGGACGAGGCCGCTCGCCGGCTGGGCGTCGCGGTGTCCGGCCCCGGAACGCGCGTCGAGGGGCCGGCGCAGAGCCAGGTCCGGCTGGTGGCGGAGCGCAGGGGCCTGGTCCGGGTCGATCGCGAGGTCGTGGACCGGCTCAACCGGCTGCCGGCGGTGGGCGTCTTCACGCTGGTGGACGGCCAGGCCGTCGACGCCGGTGAGGAGGTCGCCGGCGCCAAGGTGACGCCGGTCGCCGTGCCCGGCCAGCTGATCAGAGACGCGGAGCGGGCGGCGGGCGCCGCCGGGCCCGTGCTGCGGGTGGACGCGTTCCGCCCGCTGCGCACCATCGTCGTCGTGACCGAGCGGCTCAAGCCGAAGGCCCGCGAGCTCTTCGCCGCCGCGGTGACGCGAAAGCTCGGCTGGTACGGCGCGCAGCTCCTGGCCGTCCGCGAGGTCGCCCGGCGGAGCGAGGCGGTCCGGGCGGCGTACGAGGAGTCGCGGGAGCTGGACGCGGAGCTGATCCTGTTCGCGGGCGCCTCGTCCATCGACCCGCTCGACGCCGCCTACGCCGAGCTGGCCGCCGCCGGCGGGGAGCTGGTCCGGCAGGGCGCGCCCGCCCATCCCGGCAGCATGCTGTGGCTGGGCCGGCTCTCCGGCGCGGTCGTCCTGGGAGTCGCCTCGTGCGCGGGGTTCGGGCGCGACACCTCGCTCGACCTGGTGCTGCCGTTCGTCTTCGCGTACGGCGAGGCGAACGAGACGGACCTCACGCGACTCGGCTACGGCGGCCTGATCGAGGCCGGGGCCGGGCGTCGCTTCCCGCCGTACAGCTGATGACGGCCGTCATCGAGGTTCGCGACCTCGTCAAGCGCTACAGGAAGTCGGCGACGAACGCCGTCGACGGCGTCTCGTTCGACGTGCGGGCCGGCGAGTTCTTCGCGCTCCTCGGCCCCAACGGCGCGGGCAAGACGACCACGATCTCGATCCTGACCACGACCCTCGCCCCCACGTCCGGGTCGGTCCTCATCGACGGGCACGACGCCGTGAGGGATGCCGCCGGGGTCCGCCGGCGGATCGGGATCATCTTCCAGAAGCCGAGCCTCGACCTGAACCTCTCGGGCGAGGAGAACGTACGCTTCCACGCCATGCTCTACGGGCTGTACCCGTACCGGCCCTTCTTCAGGACCATGCCGCGCCGGTACCGGCACGACATCGCGGAGCTGGCGGGGGTGCTGGGCCTGGAGAGGGAGATCTTCAAGCCGGTCAAGTCGCTGTCCGGCGGCATGAAGCGCAAGCTGGAGATCATCCGCGGCCTGATGCACAGGCCCAGCGTGCTGTTCCTCGACGAGCCCACCGCGGGCCTCGACGCCGCCAGCCGTCGCAACCTCTGGAACTACCTGCGCGACGTGCGGTCGAGGGAAGAGACGACCACGGTGCTGACCACGCACTACCTGGAGGAGGCCGAGGACGCGGACCGGATCTGCATCCTCGACCAGGGCAGGGTGGTGTCGCTGGGAGGACCGGAGGAGATCAAGGCCGATCTGCTGGAGGAGCACCTGGTCCTGGACGCGATCGACCGTGACGGTCTCCGGCGCGAGCTCGTGGCGCTCCGCCTCGAGCCCAGGGGAGAGGGACCGTACCGGGTCGCGCTCGCCGGCCGGCTCGCACAGGAGGTGATCCGCTCGATCGACACGCCACTGACGGTGCTGAGGACCCACTCGCCCTCGCTGGAGGACGCGTACCTGCGGATCGTCGGGACGGCGATGGAGTGAGCGACCTCGGCGCCATCCTGGCGATCGCGTCGCGGGACGTGCTCAAGCTGTTCCGCGACCGGACCCGCCTCGTGTTCACTGTCGTCTTCCCGGTCATCTTCATCGGCCTGATGGGCGGCACGCTGCAGGGCAACCTGGGGCAGGCCGCGGGGTTCAACTTCGTCGGTTTCATCTTCACCGGCGTCCTCGGGATGACGCTCTTCCAGAGCGCCGCGCAGGGTCTCATCTCCCTGATCCAGGATCGCGAGACCGACTTCAGCCAGGAGATGTTCGTCTCGCCGATCTCCCGCTACTCGATCGTCTTCGGCAAGATCGCGGGCGAGACGACAGTCTCGTTCGTACAGGCGATCCCGACGATCGCCCTGGCGCTCCTCCTCCGCGTCCCGCTGTCGCCACTGCAGGTCGCGCTGCTCCTGCCGGCCAGCCTGTGCGCCTGCCTCGTTGGCGGAGCCTTCGGCGTCGCCGGGATGTCGCTGCTCAACAACCAGCGCGCAGCGCAGCAGATCTTCCCCTTCCTGCTCTTCCCCCAGTTCTTCCTGGCCGGGATCTTCAGCCCGATCAAGGTCCTGCCGTGGTACCTGGCGCCCCTCTCGCTCATCTCCCCCATGCGCTACGGGGTCGACCTCCTGCGCGGCGTGGTCTACAGCGGCCGTCCCGAGTACGGCAAGGTGGTGCTGTTCAGCCCGCTGACCAACCTGGCCGTGATGGTCGTGATGTTCGCCGTCTTCCTCGTGCTCGGCACGGCGCTCTTCGTCAGGCAGGAGACGCACCGCTGAGCAGGCGGCGAGAACTGGCCCACTGCTCGCCTACGTCGGGAGGCCTCCGCCACCTCCAGGCTGGGCGGGAGCCGGTGCGGGCCGCCCGCACCGTGTCCGGACCGCGCCGTCGCCCCGGGCCGCCGCCCTCGCGGGATTCCGGCTACTCCGGCGCACCCTCGACGAGCGGCAGCTCCAGCCCGCTCGGCCAGGCCTCCCTGTCCATCGCGGCGAGGAGGTCGTCGACGCGGGCCACGAGGGGGACCAGCTCCACGCCGTGGTGCCTGGGCAGGTACGGCCGCAGGTAGTCGGCCCCGCTCCGCCACTTGTTGACGGTGCCCCGCCGGTTGCGGCGCGTGTAGTGCAGGCACCCCGCGGCGACCTGGATCAGACCCTTGTAGAAGCCGCGGTCGGGCCCGTGCCGGTCGGGCGTCCACGCCTCCTCCCACGCTTCGTGGGCCTCCCAGTAGAGGCCCCGGTTGAACAGCTCGATGCCGCGCTCCAGGCTCACGCGACGCCCAGGCTAGCAGCCCCACCCTCCCCCGGCCTTCGCCGGCGCTTCACCCCGCCCTACCTACAATCCGCAGCATGTCCGAGGCGGTTGCGGAGTACGGCCGGCTCAACCTCTCGAGCGATCCGGTCTATCGCTACGTGCGGGTCACCAAGCGCGGCGGGGTGCCCGGCGCGGTCGCCGAGCAGGACATCATCGACCACCGCTGGCTCCAGCGCCTGCGCCGCATCCACCAGATGCAGAGCGCCTGGTGGGTGTTCGCGACCGCCGAGCACTCGCGCTTCCAGCACTCGATGGGCGCCATGCACCTCGCCGGCGAGTGGGGCAGGCACCTCTACCCCACCCTGCTTCAGCAGCACCCCGGCGCGCCCTCCCAGGCGCTCGTCGTCGAGACCCTGCGGCTGGCCGGACTGCTCCACGACGTCGGCCACGGGCCCTTCGGCCACTTCTTCGACGAGAACTACCTGCGCCGCTGGGGCATCGACCACGAGGTCGTCGGCCGCCACCTGATCCAGACCGACCTCGCGCCGCTCATCGCCGAGATCGGCGCCTCGCCGGAGGCGGACTTCGACGAGGGTGAGCGCGTGGACCCTCGCTGGGTCGCCTACCTGATCTCGCCGGAACCGCTGGCGGACTTCACGCCACCCCGCTGGCTGGAGGTGCTGCAGCCGCTCCTGGTCGGGCCCTTCTCGGCCGACAACATGGACTACGTCCCTCGCGACTCCTACATCTGCGGCGTGTCGGCGGGACCGGTCGACATCCAGCGCATCCTCCACTACTCGTTCGTCTCGGAGCACGGCCTGACGCTGCACAGCCATGGCGCCGAGGCGCTCTTCATGTTCCTCAACGCGCGGCTGTACCTGTACCACCAGGTCTACTTCCACCGCACCGTGCGCCGGATCGACCTGCAGCTGCGCGAGGTCTTCGAACCCACGCTCGACGTCCTGCTGGGCGGCAGCCCGCTCGAGCGCCTCTCCGAGTTCCACCGGCTCAACGAGTGGTACCTGTTCAGCGAGGTCGATCGCTGGGCGCACCAGGACGAGGACCGGACCCTGCGCGCACTGGGCGAGGGCTGGGCCGACATCGTCGCCCGGCGCTTCAAGTGGCGGCTGGTCTACTCCGGCTACGTCGAGGCGCGCGACGTGCCCGGCGGCGCCCTCACCCTGACCCGGGCCGAGTTCGCGCAGCGCATCCGCGAGCGCCTGCGGCCGGAGCTGCGGGCGCTGGACTTCGAGGTCGACGTCGCCGCACAGGAGTCCCGCGCGTTCAATCCGATGATGGAGCGCCAGGACATCCTCTTCTACGAGCCGCTGGAGAACAGCTTCCAGCACTCGCAGGTGCTCGACCTCTTCCGCCGGCTGCCCGTCCGCATGGCGATCTTCCGCATCTTCGCCCGCGACGAGGGCGCCCGCCGCGAGCTGATCGAGGCCGCCCACCAGGTCCTCTCGCCAGCGTAGAAGCTCCTACACTCCGGTGGTCGTGATCCCGCTGGACCAGATCCGCGCCGCCGTCGAGCGAGCCCGGCCGTTCGTCCGTCGCACGCCGCTCCAGCCGCTGGACGGCGGGCGGTGGTTGAAGCTCGAGCTGCTCCAGCCGACCGGCAGCTTCAAGGTTCGCGGCTTCCTGGCGGCGGCCCTGGCGCTGCCCGAGGAACGGCGGGCCCGCGGGCTGCTGACCGTCAGCGCGGGCAACGCCGCACTGGCGTGCGCCTACGCGGCCCGCTGCCTGGGGGTGTCCTGCCGGGTCGTGATGTTCGACACCGCCCCGCCGCCCAAGATCGAGGGGGTGCGCGGGCTGGGCGGAACCCCGATCCTGAAGTCCCGCGCGGAGCTGCTGGCCTGGATGGCCGAGCGGGGCTGGGAGTGCGAGCCCGAGGCGTTCATCCACCCGTTCGCCGACCCGACCGTCCAGGCCGGCCATGCCGGTGTCGGCCTGGAGATCGTCGAGGACCTGCCCGACGTCGAGCGCGTGGTCGTCCCCGCGGGCGGGGGCGGCCTCGTGACCGGAGTGGCCAGCGCGGTCAAGCAGCGCCGGCCGGGCGTGGAGGTCGCCGGCGTGCAGTCGGACGGCTACCCGCTGTGGCCCCGCACCTTCGCCGAGGGCGCTCCGCCCGCCCTGACGCCCGCCACGATCGCCGACGGCACCACCGCGCCCTACGACCCGGGTCAGCACGAGCTGCTGAGGAGCCTGGTGGACCGCTGGATCACGGTGCCGGAGGATCGGCTTCGGCGGGCGGTGGTCGAGCTGGCGGCCGCCGGAAAGGTCGTCGCCGAGGGCGCCGGCGCGCTGTCCTACGCGGCGCTGGACCAGCTGCCGGCCGGGCCGCCGACCGTGGCCGTTGTCAGCGGCGGCAACATCGCGCCGGCGCTGCTCGCGGAGCTGCTGGCCTGATGCCCGACGCGATCGCCCCCGACGGCTCCGAGATCACCTTCCTCGTCGGCGACGCGAGCCGCGCCAGCCTCGTCGAGGTCAGGCTGCCCGCCGGGCAGACCAGCCTGCCCGTGCGGCACCGGACGGTCGAGGAGATCTGGTACTTCCTGGCCGGCGAGGGGCGGGTCTGGCGCCGCCCGCCCGGCGGCGCGGGGGTGATCGACGCGGTGCGGCCCGGCCGGCCGGTCGTCATCCCAACCGGCTGGGCGTTCCAGTTCCAGGCCGGGCCGGGCGCGGACCTGCGGTTTCTGTGCTACACCTCACCACCCTGGCCGGGCGCCGAGGAGGCGGAGCCGGTGATCGAGGGCGGCCTTTAAGAGACCAGGTGGGGCAGGCCCCCCTTCCAGACCCCCCTCGCCTATACTTGCTCGCCGTCCAAGCAGCCGCGGATGGCCAGACCATGTCTCTCATCACCTCAGACTGATGTTGGCGGCTGAAATCGCGAAGCCAAAGGGACAGTGAACATGAATTCCGAACTTGCGCTGGACGCCACCGCCAGGGCCGCGGCCAGCGGCGACTTCGTGGACATCGCCTCCTACTCGCGGGGATCCGACGCGGCGGCACGCAACGAGTTCCTCCTCTTCTTCAAGCCGGAGCTCACCGCTCCGATCGAGCGCCTCGGCCGCGTCTGGGATGTCGTGCAGGGCGCGCTGGCCCGGTTCGATTGTGAGATCGTGGCCGCGGCCGCCTGCGGCGCGCGGTATCTGCAGCGTCACAGGATCTTCGAGCAGCACTACGGCGTGATCAATCAGATCTCCACCCGCGGCCTGGCGGCCGTGACCGAGACCGGGCGCACCAGGATCGAGCAGCTGTTCCGTCAGGAGGGGAGGGAGCTCGAGGTGCTGGGCGGGCACCAGTTCCTGGAGCGGTTCCCGACGTACACGGCGGAGTCCCTC
The DNA here is from genome assembly GCA_036500885.1 of Candidatus Dormiibacterota bacterium. Classification (GTDB taxonomy): domain Bacteria; phylum Chloroflexota; class Dormibacteria; order Dormibacterales; family Dormibacteraceae; genus CF-161. The sequence goes on along the minus strand of DASYBH010000102.1, from coordinate 1,042 downwards.
GCCGAGCTGCACGACAGCAAGCCGCTCCACCGCTTCGCCGGCGGCACGCATGGCGTGATCGTCTCCGTCGACGGTCGCGACATCCTGCTCCTGGACGGCTTTCACCCGCTGCAGCTCGAGGAGTACTACACCGAGGGCCGGTCCATCCTCAATCTCGTGCTCCGCTCTCCGGCACGATGGAAGAGCCTGCGCCAGGAGCTGACGGGCGTCACCAATCCGAGCAAGGCCGATCCCGATTCCATCCGCGGCCTCCTGCTGAGGCAGAAGGACGTGCTCGGCCTCCCGGAGGTCAGCCCCATGCACAACGGGGTCCACCTCTCGGCCGGCCCGGTCGAGGCGATCGTGGAGATCAGCCGCTTCATGAGCGATCACGACCGGGGGGTGATCATCGCGCCCGAGGACACGACGCTCGGACACGAGCTCGCGCGAGCAGGCGGACCGGATCTGCTCGCGGCGCTGTGCGCCAACGTGGACGTGCGGTACGACTCTGCCTCCGAGTCGGTCTTCGACCTCACCGAGGAGTGGGACTCGTCCACGCTGCTGAGCGCCGTCAGCGAGCGCTCCCTGGTACCGCTCGCGGGGTGAACCTCTCCAATCGGCAGAGGCTTCGACCGTCCGAAGCTTGAAGGCGGGCCTCCCCGAGGGGAGGCCTACGCCTGCCCCCCACTGCCCGTCAGGAGCGGCAGCGCCTTGAGCAGGCGGTCGAACGAGCTGCGCAGCCCGTACCGCTGGGCGAGCGCATCGACGCGCTCGGGATCGGCGGGGTACTGATCCCGGCGCCCCGCGGGCAGCTCGATCGGGAGATCGGCCACCGGCGTCACCACCCGCCGCGCCCGCTCCAGGTAGTCGCGGTCGGCGGCGCTCAGCCGGTCGCCTGCGAGCACGCCGTCGAGGCCGCCCTGCCGGCAGACCATGTCGGCGGCCCTCTTGTCGCCGACGCCCGGCAGCCCCGGCAGGCCGTCCGACGGGTCGCCGCGCAGGATCGCGAAGTCGGCGTAGCTGCGGCCCGGCACGCCGTAGCGGCGCTTCACCTCGGCCTCGT